>JACQFP010000048.1 GCA_016200005.1 Verrucomicrobiota bacterium
TGTTAAGTGCCGCAGTGCCGTCATAAGGAGTGCCGTTTTCTTGCCGGATTGCGATCATAAATTTGGGGGAGTTTATGATCTGAGTGCGGCCGAAGGTGCCGTCCAGCGCCGTCTCCCTTTTGCTTAAACCTTTCTGAACCGAGTTGCGCCGTCGGGAAGTGCCGTTAAAAAATCCTCGACGCCGACTTTTTCTTCAGGCAGCAACACGCTCCATGCCTCATTCTCGATTTCGTTTTGTTCGCGACGACCAGCAACTCAAGGAACGGCTTTTTCACTCAAGCAGCAGCGCTGTCCACGCTGCGGCTGCCAGGAAACATTAAACCGGCACAGTCTTCTCCACGGCAACGATCCTGCCAAAACCAACGGTCAATCGCCCCGTGGCCAGCGCGTTTTTTGTTCCAACCGCGGCCAGCGTGGGGGCTGCGGGCGCACCTTTGGCATTTTCCTGGCCGATGTTTTGCCGCGTCACACGTTCACTGCGGTGTGGTTGTGGAAGCTGCTCTGCCGGTTGCTGGCCGACGCTTCGGTCAAGGCGGCGGCTGAAAAAGCGCGGCTGCCGTTTGCCTTGGAAACGGTTTATCGTCTGCGGCGCGGTTTGAAGCGCGGTCTGGACCTGCTGCGAACGCAGCTTTGTCGCGAACAAAAACCACCCGTCAGCCCGCACGCCGATCCGCTCCTTCAAACGGTGAAACATCTCCAGGCCGTCTTTCCACACGGCCGGTGTCCGCCGGCTGAGTTTCAACTGCATTTTCAGCATCCGTTTTTGGGATAAGCCACGGCTGTAGGCGGCTGACTTTTGCCGCCTTACGGCCGTCGTATTTTTTGCGCGGCAAATGGCGCGCCGGCGACAACGCGATAATACCATCCCGCCCTCCGGCGTCCGGCCAGTAGCGTCGCCGCCGTGAATCAAAAACCACTCCGTCGCCGGCCAAAGGCCGGAACGGGCAACCTAAAAACTAAAACTCATGCGAAATCCCACCGTTTATCTGAAAATGCGCGTGCTCGGGGCCATTGACATGGCCGAGGGTAAAACCATCCGCGACCGGATCAAGGCCGTCAGTAAGATGACCTTCACCGACGAGGAGGGCCAGCCGCGCCAGTTTACCTGGAGCACCATCTCCACCTGGTTGTGCCGCTATCAAAAACACGGCGTCACCGTCATGGAAAACAAGCCCCGCTCCGACAAGGGCAAACTCCGCAAGGTCTCGCCGGAAGACATTTTGGAAGCCCTCCGCACGGTACGACCCAAACTTCACGGCAAAACGCCCACGCGCGCCTTGCTCTACCGGCTGTGCATTGAAGCGGGACTGTTGACCCGATCGCAAGTCGCGCCCAACACCTTCAGCCGGCTGGTCCAGCAATTTGAAATGCTCAAGCCGGATCAGGACTGTGCCAATAAACAGCGGCTGGCCTTTGCCAAGGCGCACGCCAACGAAATGTGGCAGGCCGACACGCTCTACGGGCCTTATGTCCAACTCAACGGCGCGCCGGTTCAAACCCGATTGATCGCTTTTTTGGATGATGCCTCGCGCGTCTGTTGTCACGGCCAGTTCTTCCCGGCCGAAAATGTGGACACGCTCATGGAATCACTTCGCGCCGCCTTCTACAAACGCGGGGTGCCGCGCGCGTTGTATGTGGACAATGGCTCCATTTACTCTTCCAAAGAGATCCTCCAAATCTGCGCCCGGGTCGGCTGCCTCTTGCATCACACCCCGGTGCGCGATGGCGCGGCCAAAGGAAAAATCGAACGGTTTTTCAGAACCGTGCGCGACCAGTTCCTGGCCCGCGATTTGGATTTGAGTTCCCTCGATTCTCTCAACCGCCAGTTCACCCACTGGGTCGAGGAGCATTACAACGCGCAAATTCATTCGGTCCTGGGCATCTCGCCGCTGGACCGTTTTGCGCTGGATCGCAAGTGGGTTCGCTTTCTCCCGCCCAACGAAGCCAACGACGAACTGTTCTTCGTCGAGGAAGAACGCCACGTCCGTGCCGACAACACCTTCGCGTTCAAATCGCTGCGCTTTGAAGCCCCGCGCCATCTGCCCGATCGTACCGTCCACATTCGCTTCCAGCGTTCACGCCCTACCGAACGGGTCATCGTCTATTACAAAGGCGAACGCATGGGCGAGGCCCGCCTGCTCGACGCCGTGGCCAACGACAGAAAACCGCTTCCACCTCAACTCCCAACTGCCAACTCCTAACTTCTTCTTTTTATGATCCGCTCCCACTTCGGCCTCCAACGCAATCCCTTCGACCCGGAAGCCCTCACGCTGCTGGCCCACCAGCAGGAAATCTTCGACATCCTCCGCGTCCATGCGCAGCAGGGCGGCCTGTGTCTGGTGCTCGGCGAACCGGGCACCGGCAAAAGCGTGTTGAAACAATCACTGCTGACGCACGATCCAAAACGCATGATTACACCCGTCGTCAACCGCACGCTCCACACCTACCACAACACCTTGCGCATCCTCTGCGAAGCCTTCCAGATCGAGTTCCAGGGGCGTGACCATCACTGCGAACGCCTGCTGGTCCAACAAGCCTTCAGCGTTCACCGCGCTGGCAAGATGTTGGTGCCCATCATTGATGACGCCCATCTCATGCCCGCCGACTGTCTGCGCAAACTCCGCTTGCTCTGCGAAGACTTTCCCCGTTCCCACAACTTGATCCTGATCGGACAACCCCCGTTGCTTCAATCCCTGTCCCTGTCCATCAACGAGGAAATCCGCTCCCGCATCACCTACTCGGCGTTGCTGCCCCGGCTGGCTCCTGAAACGGTCGAACAGTTCGTTTTGGACCAACTCGACCGCGCCGGTTTGGGCCACAACACCTTTACCCCCGAAGCGCTCGCGCTCATCGTCCGCTCCGGGGAAGGACTGCTGCGCCGCAGCCGCAACCTGTGCCTCGGCTCGCTCATCGAAGCCGTCCGCGATCAGACCCGCATCGTGGACCTCAAACAAGTCAACCGCGTCCTCATCCAACCCCACTGGAGAAATGACTGTGACCAGCCACTCACTTAAAAACGCCCGGTGGTCGCACGAACAAATCCGCGCCGCAAGAATCGCCCCCTTGCCTCCGCTGCTACAAAAACGCGGACTCCAACTCCTCGCCCGCCAGGCCGACAACTTTATTTTGCCCGCCTTTCCCGGTCTGATCATCAAAGACTCCTACTGGCGCTGGCCCGAGCGCAATCTCGCCGGCAACGCCATTGACTTCCATGTCCAAGTCCTCGGCCTGTCCTTCCACGACGCCATGCGCCAGATCACCGGCTCATAAAACCACCGCGGGCGTCATCGGCTTATGACGCCAGTTCGGTCCAAACCGGGCCAAAGTGAAAAATCCACCCCTTATGATGCCAGTTCGGCAAAGCCCCGGCGCGCAGTTGAACAATGAAAAAAACCACCAGCCACGTCACAACGCTATGATCGTAACGCGGTAATTAGGCCACAAATGTGGATGCCAGTCCGGCAAACCTCCTCAAATCGCTATGACCCCAGTTCGGCAAAAAATATGACGCCAATTAAATCGGTAACACCTTGGCTTCGCTTTTGCGTTGCAGACTACACTGATTGTTCAATCCGCCATGCTTTCGAGAATCATCAAAGCGTTCGGAACTGAATGCGGCTTGGAAGCAAAAAATGGAGGCCAGCCGGACGCCAGCCCCCATTAACCCATGAACCCTCGTAACCCGTTTTACTGTCTTAACCGATAGAACGCACTACCACTGCCAGCCGTGAACGTCACCGAGTTGTTAACGACCCCTCCGACCGGCGTCCAGAGACCACTCGCCACATCGCCCCTGGTTTCCAATGTAAAACCAGTGACTGACAACGGCCACGAGATCGTGACCTGGTTTCCAGAATGGGTGATGCTCAAGACAGGAGGTGCCACTGCCCCGACCCGGTCGTTGTCATTGATATGGGTGACATAGCCTGAGGTCCCGTTGGGAAGTCCATAGGCTGTTTGACTATCGAAGGTGGTAAGGTCCACCAAGTATCCGCTCACGGCGATGTTGCCGTTAGCGTTGACCGCGACGCCGTAACCCGTGTCGCCAGGACTCCCCAAAGCCTCCTTGGCCCACACCACGTTGCCGTCCTTGTCGGTCTTGAGCACAAACACATCCCGGCCCGTGGTCGCATGACTGGTGGTGGTCCCAAACAAATCCGTCGGGTTGCCGCTAACGTACCCGGCCGCATAGCCGTTGCCCGCCGCATCCGTCGTGGACCAGAACGGTGCCTCATCTGCCGCGCCACCATAGGCCTTATACCAAACTGCGTTGCCCGCCGAATCCAATTTGAGCCGGAACACATCGCCCGCGCCCGCGCTGGAGATCGTGAAGGCGCCCACCGTGGAACTGCCGGTCAATCGCCCCGACACGTACACATTGCCCGCCGCATCGTGACTCACGACACATTCTCGCGGAGATTGGGTCGGAATGATCACCACCCACAGGCAGTTGCCCACACTGTCATACTTGGCCACAAAGTCATCCGTCAGGTCCGGCGTGGTCACATGGTTGGTGCCAAAGTCCGCGCCGGCGCCAGAGTCCATGACAGTGCCGCTGATGTAAACATTGCCCGCATTGTCTGCCGTGACACCCATGCCTCGTTCACCAGGAAACCCGCTGCCGTCAACTCCCCCAGCCTGCTTCACCCAAATCACATTGCCCGCGCTGTCATACTTGGCCACAAAAATGTCCTGACCACCGTAACTGGTCAGCACGTTCGTCCCAAATGTCGCGGTACTCCTGAAGCCGCCCGTGATATACACGTTGCCCGAAGCATCCACGTCCACCGCCGAGCCCGAATCCAGCAGCGCTCCTCCGCCCTGTCTCACCCATTGCAAATTGCCCAAAGTGTCGTACTTGATTAAGAAGATGTCCGCCCCGTCCGAAGTACCGCCAAAGGCATCATTCACCGTTGGATTCTGACTGCTATACACCGTGGCAGTGCCGTCAAAAGTCACATTGGTGCCGTTGAAAGAACCGATCACGTAACAGTTGCCCGAAGCATCCACCGCGACACTGTTGCCCGAATCGTTGTTCTCCCCGCCGCCCCGGTGGAACCAAAGCAGGTTGCCCACGTTGTCATACTTGGCCACATACATCTCGTTGTCCCACGTGTTCCCTACGCTGGAGCCCTGACTGTAAAGCGTGTTGGGGAAACCAGGCGTATTGGTACCAGGCGCATTGGTGCCGAAGGTCACGCTGGGACCAAAGAAATTGCCCGCCACATAACTGTTGCCCGCCGCGTCAATCGCAACGGCATTGCCATGCTGCTGCACTTGCACAGGCGCATTCGTCGCAGGCAGCGCCGTTGTAGCCCACACAAAGGGAGGAGCGGCGGCCAGGGCGCCAGCCGAGATGAGCACATTCAGTCCACCCAGCACTACCGCCATTGCTAACATTCGGATCGAGGAGCGGCCGGGTTTGTTTTGGGTTGAGTTGTAGGATGGGGAGTTATTCATAACTTTGATCGGTTGTTGTTCAATAAACAGTACGTTCGCTTTCGCATTTGCCTTGCCTGTATTTAAGCACAACCCTACAGAAGTTGAAAATCTGCACTACCTTTTTTCGGTGAAATTCATACGGTTTTTTGTCCTGTTCAAGACGGGCTAAACCAAAACTGCCAGATCGACTTTTCACACGCATCGATTTGAAACTCAAATCCTGAAAGGACATCTAGCGGGAACGCAACCGAGCGCTTTGCGGAATCAGTCAATAAGTTTTTGAGCATTTACTTGTCGATCATTTCTGTGGCTGCAAGGATGTTGGGGTGGGCAGGAAAAAGGCAGCGGACAAAGTCGCCACTGATCGGCACTGAGCGTTTCCTGCGCGGTCAATGATTCACGTAATTTTTTTCTAGCCAGTTTCTTTTCAATTCAACGGTGTGACTTTGAGCTGTCGAAACGCCACGGGGCCGTGGTCGCCTTGCAGATAAATCGGACCGGTGCGATGCTCGGGTGCGTTTCGGCTTACGTTGGTGCCGTGCGCAATTTCAACGTTTTCCTGCACGACCCGTCCATTGAGAGTCACCTTCACAAACCTGGCGTTGGCGGTTTTCTTTCCAGACTTGTCGAAACGCGGCGCGCGGAAATCAATGACGAGCTTCTGCCACTCACCGGGCTTCTTGCAAGCGTTCACCATGGGAGCGTTCTCGCTATACACGGCCCCGCAATCCTCCTTGTCCATGTTTGTTTTGCCGTAGCTGTCGAAGATTTGGATTTCGTAAATGTTCATCATCTTCACGCCGGAATTGGAATGCTTTGCCACCATGAACTCAACTTCCAACAGGCAATCGCCAAAAGTGGCTTCCGACGACAGGTTCACTCCTTTCTCGAGCGCGACGAGTTCGTCGCCGGGGCCGTCCACTTTCAATCTCGTCTCGTCGCCCGAATTCAGCGCTGCTTTGCCGTATTCCCATTGGACGGCTCCGCCGCCGACTGTCTTCCAACCGGACAGGTCCTTTCCATTGAAGAGAGAAATCGCTTGGGAGTTTTCGGCCACCACGTTTTTCGAGGCAACTATTAAAAATACCAGAGCTGCGACGACACTGACCTGAGTGTGAAATTTCATTTTAATGAAAATGGCGGGACATGCCTCACGCGTCAACGCTGAAAACGCGAGCAGGCGCAACGCCTGGAACCCAGGCAAATGATGAGAATTAAAGGCTGAACTAGTTCTTTCAAGGTTTTGCCGAGTTCACCGTTCGATTACCACGACGGTAGCAATGTCCAAACGTGGGATGGTTGTTTCCACGACGGCTCCCGTTCCGTCGTGGCGCATCGTGAATGGCAACGCGCCAGTGGTTGCGCCCGCATCGGCTGTCAGGGCGCGCATAGATTTAACGCGAGCAAACGGGACGCGACAGGTCAAATGGGCATGCAGGGCCGGGGTGACTTTGTCTTCAAACGAAGAGAGCCGCTGCACGTTGAGGTTGAGCAGGTGAACGATGGTGCGCTTTCCCTGATCGCGGACGATCACGCGGAGGGTCGCGGGGCCGTGCAGCACGACGGAGGGTTGGCCGATAGCCTGTTGAAGCTCTTTGAGCCAATCCGCTTGATCAGCAGGGATGGCGCGCCCGCCCTGTCGCTGAAATTTTTGAATCACCGCCTGTTCTTTGGAATTAAACACCGAAAGTTTTTCCACTGCGACAACCCGCACGCCTTTGAGTTCTGCGCTCGTGAAATTGGCTTCACTCAACACCTCATACTGCACGTTTGCGCGCGTGAGCGTGGCGGCCAGTTGAGATACCGCGCAGTTGTTGGTTTCCGTCCAACGCCGGAAAGGCAGGAATAACACCGCATCGCGACGGCCATGCGTGTCGTTCAAAAGTCGTTCTTGAGCGCGAAGTAAATCTGCCTGGGGATGGATGGCGGCGATCATGCGCGAGCGTTGGGTTTCCGGCCAAGTCGGCCAGGACAGGTAAAAAGCATTGTTCGCCGCCGCTTCAGCCATCGCCAACCGCACGAGATTAGGCGCCGTGGTGTAGTCCCCGGAGGCAAGCGTAGTCGCCACCACCGGCTTGCCATGGCTAACCGCATGAAGTTGTTTGTAGGTCGGGGTATATTCGATGGTCTGGCCGTTGGTGAGGATGCGCGGTTGCCCCGATTCCACGAACCCGACTTGGGCCGTCTGGCCGGTGGCGAGAACGCGCGGCTGACTGGTCATGTCTTCAATTACAACAAAATCCTCTACCTGGCTGAGGTCATAAATGTTGATGCCGGAACTGCGGCATTGTGAATAAAACGCGTCGGCAGAATTGAGGCTATTGTTGCAGGTGACAAGGGCGTGACGATTAATCGTGCGGGCGTAGGTCCGCATTTCCGACAGAAAATCACCGGCGATGGTGGCACGGAATCGCAGGAAGTCATTGGTTCGCTGCAACGCCAATTGCCGAAACGCTGCGGGCGAGTTCGTCGAAAGTTCCAGGTTGAGGTTCGAGAGTAAACCTTCACCCTGGAGAAAGCGGGCGAACTTTTCCATGCAGTGTGAACAATAGCAACCCTGCAAATGCACAATCGGATTGTCGAAAAATATTCCATCGAGGCCGATTCCCAATGACTGGCGCACCATGAACTTTTCATAGCTACGCCAGTCGGGATTGTTCATGCAGGCCGGCTGATAATCGCCGCCGTACCACGAAGGGAGGGGTTGGCCGTTGCGATCCTGCTGTCGCCATTGAGCCGCGGGGGTGTGGAATTGGGAACGTAATTCGGGCGGCCAATTTTGATCGAACGTTTCCAGTTTAACGATCGACGTAGCGCACAGATAACCGAGCGCCAGGCGGATGCCGAGAGACTTGGCGTGACGCACATATGCCGCGCGGTTCTGGCGCCGCCGCGCGAACAGTTCAGGAGTTGGTAATCCGGAATAACCGTCACTGCCGAAACCGCCAACATAGAGGATCGTGGCGCCAATGGCGGCAGCCGCCTCGGCCTGATCGCCCACGCCGGAACTATCGAACGCATGACCGGCCATGCCCACGCGCACTTCCGACGGCATTTCAGCCCAGGCCGGGAACGTCAACAGCAAAGCGCTGCCGACAGATAAGGAAAAGATTTTTCGCATGTTTTATCAGTTTTCAGGAGGCTTCACAACCGGAAGACAGAAGGCGAAGTCTTCTCAGTTTTGAAACAACGACGCACCTTTTGTTACGAGTTTATAGGACACTCGCTGAAAACGAAGCTTTGGGCACAAGGCAGGCCGTGATCGCCTCCGCGACGGGTTACGGGAAGGCGTTGGTGGCTCAATCTTCAAGATACCAAAACGAGTGCACGACGTTCCACGACTTATCAACCTGCCAAAGCTTCTTGAAGGGCACGCGCTCGACATGCCCATCCAGCAGCGTGACATTGGCGCCGTTGTTGTGGACCGTGGGCCGGGCGTTATTGAAAGCGATATTGTCTTCACCACCGCCACCGCTGTCCGGCACCTTGTCGTGATCGGCATCGCGCGTAAAATGAAAGCCGGGATCCACGGGATCGTAAATGTAATGATCGAAGGCATCCATGAACATCATGGCATCGTCGGGTTTCTTGATGCGGGAAGCTTTCAGCGGCTGAATGTCCGCGCCGCCGTAGTAGAAGGGCCCACTCAGCGGATTTCCAGGATTGCCCATGTTGGCGCCGATCCAACTATTCCAATTTCCCCACGCTGTGGAGAACGGCGGCGTTCCCCTGCTGCCACCGGGGCACTTGCGTAGTTCGTTGGTGTAGGCATCGGTCGTGTTGAACAGTTGTCCCGCCTGCACCTGTTTGGCCACGTAAGGCGCAAGTTTCTGAAACCAAAACGGCGTCTTAAAATCGTAAACGTCAGCCATGAACGGAATGTTGTCGTCGTAGTCGCCCAGATACATGACCGTCGCGACGCCCCATTGTTTCATGTTGGAAGCGCACTTGATCGCCTGGGCCTTGGCCTTGGCTTTCGCCAAGGCGGGCAACAATAATCCCGCCAGGATCGCGATGATCGCGATGACCACCAACAGCTCGATCAAGGTGAAGCCACTCGTTTTCGCGTAGGATGTTGACGCCGCAAGTTTGCTCATAAGAAGACCGGGTTTGTAACAATTCAAACGTACCAACTGCTTCCCGGATCCGTCTTGCTAAAAACGCCACAAAGCTGCCGTTTTTTCGCAAGCCTCACAGCATTGACGTTAAACTGATAGTCGAAACGCGGAGTGTATTTGTTCATAGCTTCTCTGCCTTGCTTCACCAGCGCCTTCGGGAAAAGAGTCAAACATTCAGTATGTTCTCAGACTGATTTTTTCTGGAAACGCCGTTTTCTGTACTCGCTGGGAGAAACACTTAAGTAGTTGAATGATCGTCACGATCAATTCTTCGACCGTTGCTCCTTGTACAGCCCATAATAGTACAGAATGTCCTGCATCTCCCAATAACGGATCAGGCTGAAGGCGCGGCCTTTGTGCCGTTCGTCCAGGATGCTCTCCTGCATCATCTGCCCACCCTTCTCCAGGAACGCCTTATCGCCCGTCAACTCATACCCCCAAAACAGGGGCATGATGTCCTGCATGGCGTAGCCGACCAGATAGACTTGCTGGAGTGGGTCGCCGTTCAGGATGAGCCCCGGTTCAGTGGGGGACATCCAGCTATACGCCATATTGTAGGCAATGTTCGCGCACGCGCGGCCGACGCGCTCATCGCCCGTGGCTCTCCAATAGTGCATGAGTCCCGCCGAAAGGATGGCGTTCATGCCGGGGATTCCACCGCGATACTGCCATGTGGCGGGCGTCTCGCTGAAAAAACTGCGGCGCGGCTTCAGGGTCTCAAGTGCAAACTCCGCCAGTCGCTTGCTGGCCTGCAAATACTTTTCATCGTATGTGTTCTCGTAGGCGATGGTCGAACTTCGCAAGGGCCAGCCGACACCCCTGCCCGAGCCCCCTCCCACACCCATTTTCGTCGCGTGAAGCCAATCCGCGATGCCGATCGCCGCCTCCCGTGCATCCGGGTCGCCCGTCAGGTAGTGCAGGATGTACAGCCCCGCAAGTGGCGCATTGAGCGCGTAAGGTTCATAGCCCGTGTGATACGCCGCAATGCCATAGCTGGCTCCGATATACGCTGGATCCGAGTGGTAGTGGCAGATGTCGATGTCCATGAAGTGCCGTTGATAGGCTTCGGCGTAGTCGAAGCAGGCGCGTCGCCCCGCCAGCAGGGCGAGGATGTAGGCGCCGTAGTCCCTCTCCTGGTACATATTCATCCAGGTGCCGCGGTACGCGTCGTAGATGGAGTCGGAGTAGCTATCTGGCCAATTGCGCAGCCCGTTGGGGACGGTACAGACGAGGGGTGGGGTATATCGCTCGACCATCCACTTGTGGAGTTCGGGAAATGTCTCGGGCGTCAACGCGGCTCCCCGACCAAAGGCCTGATGCTCGGCATACCATTGGGGGGAGATGAGAATAGGCGGCGACTCGAACGTTTGGAAGGTTGCCTGAATTTGCGGTTGATTGGCGGTGCCCTTGTGGAAGTAGAGGAGAAGTTCATGCCGTTTGGCTTCGCCTCGGGTCATGACATACTGCTCATACTCAACGGTGCGAGTAAAGAGATCAAAGACCACCTGCCCGCCTTCGCCTGCCGACATCCGCTTGGGATATTGCTGGGCGAAATGCCGGACCTGCCCGGAAATGCCGTGTGCCGGTGTCTGCAAGGTGATCGGGCCTTGCCAGTGCACGCCATTGGTTCTTTGAGCATCGTTGCCCTCGAAGATTTCGTAAGCGTCATGCCGACGCTGTCGGACGAGCAGTCTCCCCGTTTCCGCCGAGGCCGTTGCCAACTTTTGATCGCCCAGGGCCGCTTCGCCATCCACGAGTGGCGTTCGCAGACGCAACAGGAACTCCTCAACGAGTTGGGCAGGAACATCGACCTCGTTGAAGATGCGGAAGAATATTCGCACGTAGGGCTTGCCTCGGTAGGCATGGATGCGGCAGGTGAAACGACCAAAGACCTTATTCCCATCCTTCAAACGTCCCGCACAGCGGATGGTTACGCGTTCAGGGCCAGCCGTCTCAACCGCGATTTCTTCGTTGACCGCGAGAAAACGGGTATGCACCCAGCCATCCCGCGCCACAACCTCACCGGTCATTTCTTTTCCCAGTGGTGCTTCCTCTCCGGCTAACGTGACGTTCTCTACCAACCGACGGGAGCCTTTATTTACCATGAAGCGCAGCCCTCCGGTGTCCACCGTGATGGCCCCCTCCGTTTGGTGGACTGTCAGTCCGGCTTCTGCCGGCGTGGGGGAGATCTGGGTGCCGTAAGTGATCGTGCAGGTTTGGTTGGCAGATTTTCCCGAGGCCAAAAAATCCAGGAGGAGCCAGTGGATGCTGCCATCGGGCCACTTGTGTTGCACCGTCGTTTGCAGGGGTACGGGATTGCCGATGAAATCAGTGAGCCTGACGTGCTCTTTGTGAAAAAGCTCCCCCTGACCGAACGGGATGCCCCAAGTGACCGGATACCCGTCCTCCGGCAGACCGTTTGGGCAGTCGAGCGTGAGGTGACCTTCAGCCATCGTGACCGGTTCAGCGGCTTTCAAGCTGATTGGGTAGAGTTGAACGTCTCGCCGGGAAGGATTGCCCTCCCACGGCACAGGCGCCCCAGCGCTCAACGCGACATCTCCCCAAAAAACCCGCGTATAGAGCTTCTTCTCCGCATTCGGATCGCCGAGCCCTTCCCAACTCAAGACGCCCAGGTGAAACTCGTCGCCCGGCAGTTTGGTCGCCGACCCAACCTTATCGAGTACCCGCAAGGTCAGCGTGAACGTCCCCCCGGGCGCAACGCGCTGGCTCACATCCGCGCTAAAATAACCAAAGTCTTCGGAATCGCCGATGTCTTGTTCCCAAACCACCCGGCCGTCAATCAACACTTGTTTGAAACGATGACCGACGAAGTTGTGGCAGGTGGCAAAGTTGAATGTCCACTTTGGGCTAACCTCCTTCCACCCCTCGGACACGTACGTGTCGTTGGCGTAGAGGCTTAAGAAGATCGGCCCCTGCCAGTCCGCCGGGACCGTGACCTTCGCGCTCAGAGACGCAAAATCTCCATCCTGCGAGATGTCCCAGGGATGATAGATCTGCCGGAGCGCCCGCGGGTGCTCGACCAGCAGATATTTGCCCTTCGACGAGAAGGTCCATTTGACCTGGTCAAAGCCCAGACTCAAGACATTCTTGGGAGAATCTACTGCTCCTCCTTCATGCGCGAAGCAGAGTGTCAGCAAAAAAACTACTGATAGGAATTTGCTTTTTGACGCCGCGCAGTTCATTTACAAGAGGGTTTCGTACGGCCTTGCGATGAAAAGACAGGCACTGGTGGCTCAATCTTCCAGATACCAGAACGAGTGGACGACATTCCACGACTTATCGACTTGCCAAAGTTTCTTGAAGGGAACGTACTCCACATGTCCATCCAGCAGCGTGACATTATCGCCGTTGCTGTGAACCGTGGGCCGCGCATCATTATACGCAAAACCGGGGTCCGCGCCACTGGAGTCTGCCACCCTGTCGCGATCCATATCGGCCGAGAAACGATAGGATGGATCTACTGGTGAATAAACATACCAAGTTACGGAGTCCATGAAAATCATGGCATCCACAGGCTTTTTGATGCGTGTGGCTTTCAGCGGCGGAACGGAGGGTCCGTAGTAGAACGGGCCGGTAAGGGTGTCCTGCCATCGTCCGCCATAGATGGCGGCGATCCAGGAATTCCAACTGCCAGAGTGGACGGTGGCATGCGGAACGCGCCCCTTCGAGCCGCCCGGGCATTTGCGCAACTCGCTTTCATAGACGTCCGTAAATGAAAAAGGGATGCGTGAGCCGATTTGCGAGTCCCTAGCTATGTACGGCGCGAGATCCTGGAACAAGGACGACCCTTCGCCAGAGATTAACTCGCCATAATCGTAAGCCAAGTATGGCAGAGTGTCGTTATTGTCGGCCACGTACATGATCGTGGCAAGTGCCCACTGTTTCATATTCGAGGCGCACTGCACCCTTTTTGCCTTGGCCTTGGCTTTCGACAAGGCGGGCAACAATAATCCCGCCAGGATGGCGATGATCGCGATGACCACCAGCAACTCGATCAAGGTAAAGCCACCCGCTTTCGAAAAGGATTTTGACTTCATACGCTTATTCATAAGGTGTGCCCGAGATTCAAATAAAAACTTTAATCTACCCACCTCTTCCAAGTTCCGTCTTGCTAAAAACGCCGCAAACCTGCCGTTTTTTCACGAGCCTCACAGCATTGACTTTAAACTGACAGTTGAAACGTGGAGTGCATTTGCTCATAGCTTCTGTTCCTTGCCTCACCAGTTCCTTCCGGAAAAGAGTCAAACCTTCGGCATGTTATCAGACTGATTTTTTCTGGAGGCGCTCTTTTCTGTACTCGCTGGGAGAAACACCCATGAAAGAGCGAAAGATCGCGTTGAAGTGGCTGACGCTTTCGAAGCCCGTGGCAAAGGCCGCTTCGGTGATATTGGTGCGGGATTCGCTCAGTAGCGCGATGGCCCGGTGGATGCGATAGCCCTGCAAGTATTTCACCCAGGAAACACCCAGTGCGTTCTGGAACAAGATTTTCATCCGTGACTCACTCATTCCCGCCGCGCGCGCCATGTCTTGCGCATAGATCGGTTTAGTGTAGTTTTCGCCCACATACTGGAGGCTTTTACTGATGCGACGCCAGTCCACCTCCAATGACGCGTCGTTGACCTTTCGTCCAATGCGCTCCTCCCAGCGCAACAATTCCACCAATTGTTCCACCAAGATGGTGCGCAATCTCATTTCCCGACCAAACCAATTGTTTTCAAACTCCGCGACAGCTTCCTTGAAAAGCTGAGTCAGCTTGCGTCGAAGCACGGGCGGAGTCCGCACCAGGCGGTCTTTGAGGGATTGCTGCGCTGCAAATCGATGAAGGATTGCCGGACCAGCGCTTTGTGGCCCCAAATCGATCATTACGCTCGGCAGGAAGTAAATCGCGACGAACGTGGCCGGATATTTTGTTATTCGGACCCAGTGTGGAACGCCTGGTCCAACGATGAACAAGTCACCGGCGATGCGCTCCGTTTGTTCGCGTTCAACGAAGGCAATGGTTCTCCCTTCTAAAAGAATGCTAAACTCAAAATAGGGATGCCACTCCGGATATGGTAAGGCCGGCCCTGAAAGATTCCTTCCGTGGCGCACCCAAACAGGAAACAACTCGCTCAATGGCTGGCGCGACTCTTTCACTTCGGACAACCAGGAAAGCTCAGGTAAATTGGTGGATTGGGATTTAACCTTCCTCATACGTTTTATGACTGGGAGAATTCAATTCGAAACAAACAGCAGTCGTCGCCCCGACACCTCTTGGTCCGTTCAAGGCCAACAGGACGACCGCTGTGGTGCGCCAAGCGGGGACGGTCAAGGTTTTTCTTTTCGTTTTCGATGCGGTACTTATTTAACAGTTTACATCGGGCTTTTAAGGAGGGAAAGATTAAAATTGCCTAAGCGCAGGAGGTTAAAGCGTCTCCCCTGCGTATCCAGGATCTGGGAAGAATTTGTTTTTTGACTGTTTGCATTTAAAGCGCAAATGAAGCGCACGCGGTAGCCGCACTGCGTGCCGACTGGCACTCCGCGACCGCAGCGGGTTTGCTGGTGAGGCAGGCACTCGTTGTTGTTCGGGCGGGCGAAAATGCCGAGCTCACAAAAACCCTGTCCAAGCAAGTCCAGGCGGGACCTGGTGACGGACTGCGCGATCGGATGCAATCCGGCGCCGATTGGTTCACCATCAAGTTTCGATCACGGCAGCGTCGCCTCGAACAGCTTGTACGCGGCTTGTCGCATCTCCAACGGGAAGTCATGAGTGCAATCCGGGTGTTCCACGCGCAGCCGTTCGGGATGACCGTATAGTTTATAGATCTGGCTGGCGGCGGCGGCGATACGGTCAACACTGGCCGCTTGAAAATTGTGGTCCTTCAGCGGAGCGATGATCAGCACATGCCGCGGAGCCAAAGCGCCGATCAGTTCGTAAAAATCGTACGGAATTGTTTCCAGTTTGCCGCGATAGCCGGCCAAGCGGGGCATGTACAATGTCTGCGTCCAGCCTTTGCCTGGCATCCACACCTTCTCGTCGCCGCTCATGTAATCGAGGTACGAATCGAGACCGCAACTGGAGACCACTGCCTGAATCCGATCATCGAACACGCTGGTATAGACCGCGTTGTGTCCCCCCAGCGAATGGCCGATGGCTCCGAAGCTTCCTTTCTTGACGTACGGCAGCGATTCCAACAGGTCGAGACCGCGGATGTTGTCCCAGACCGCCTTCAACGTGCCGCTCTCCCAGCCCAAGGCTTTGAGGTCCGGCTGATATTTCGCCAAAAGCGGATAGCTGGGTGCGAGCGTGACAAATCCCCGCTCGGCCAGTTCGGCGGCGTACGGTCGGTGCGGAGGATTTCCCAGCCCGACGACTCTGCCGTTACCGACGATGTTGTCTGATCCCTGCAGGCAGACGATGGCAGCGACTGGCTTGGCGTCCGCCTTGAGCAATGGTTTGGGAACCAACAGGTACGCCGGCACACGGGAACCGGGTTCCGAGGCGTAAGTGATCAGGCGACGCACGTACGTTCCGCAATCGACATCTTCCTGCACCTTCATCTCGATCGAACAGCGCTTTTCTGGGCCTGGCAGCTGACCCATGACTGTCTGCATCCCGGCCTTGATCTCGGCCCGGCGCTTCTGCCAATCGGCTGAAGTCCTCACCGGGAGCGACTCGTTCTTGTCACCGCGATAGACCAGGAGATCGTCCCGCGGCAACCGCGGCGTCGGTATCTTGTTGCCCGTGATCGAGGGCTCGCCGGCGAACAGCGGCACCCACATTGCGCCGCTCGGAATTGCCAGAGTGCCGAGCGTCAGAAGAAATCGAAGCATGGAAAATCCGCAATTGGAGAGTGATTGAAAGGAATTTGTTTTTTTAACGCTGAGCGGTTTCGCGAAGAATTGCTTTTCGTCCGCGGGCATGCGATCAGCCTTAACCTGGCCTTTTCCGATGTCAATCGTCAACTCCTGGCAGGGATTTGTTTTTTGGTCCGACATTTTGTCCGCTGCGCAGGAATAATTTCACAACTACTTAGAAAACCGCAAGGGTTTGGTCGGAAAAAGGTAGTCGCGATTACGCCCGGGATTACCCTCTGTACCACACGTGCAAGATCCGGTTGCCGGCTTTATGCTTTTGCGAGGTGCTTGTGCCATCAATACGCGGGCTTGACTCTCGCTTGGTTCGCCGGCAGACATCCGCTTTCTGTGATGTGATCGAGCAACGCTAAGCAGTATCATGCATTACAACCGACGTGAGTTCATCCAAACCGGCCTGCTCGCGGCCGCGGCCTCCTCGCTTCCCTCCCCGCCGCACAAGGAAAAGCCCATGCCCCGCTACAACTTCTCCTGGGACCGGCGTGCCCATGTCCGGCTGTCGAGCCGCCAACTGCCGCGCGCGCAGTCCTGCTTCTTTGACATGCCCCCATGGACGCCGCCCAGCTCCAACCACGAGGGGCCGGTCTCGTACTACGATCCGGAGCGTTTACGCCGTGCACGAATACGCC
Organism: Verrucomicrobiota bacterium; assembly: GCA_016200005.1. Classification (NCBI taxonomy): domain Bacteria; kingdom Pseudomonadati; phylum Verrucomicrobiota; species Verrucomicrobiota bacterium. Next base: position 17,066 of record JACQFP010000048.1, read on the forward strand.
TCGCTGGGCTGGATCGGAAAGCTTACTTTCGCAACCTCCTCGACCATGTCCTGAAGGACACGCGCACTGACAAGGAGCGCGTCATGGCAATTTGCAGATTTGTGGGCAGCGCGATCTACTTCAACCCCGTCCAGCAGCCGGTCGAGCCGCCATCAAACAACGGCGGTCCTGGCGGGGATCACGCGGTCAACGGCTGCATGGATCCGGTTGAATTGCTGGAACTGCACGACGGGCGTTGCGGTCAGCTCGTTGCCGTGACACTGGCGCTTTTTGGAGCGGCCGGAATTGAGGGACGCAATGTCCAACTCGACCACCATGTTTCGTGCGAGGCGAAGTACGACGGCGGTTGGCATTTGGCCGACGCACTGATGTTCGGCGCGAACCAACCGCACCGCAACGGGGTCGTCCTCTCCGGGAAAGAGATTCGCGCCGAACCTTACTTCCTCGACTCCTTTCCTGTTTCTAATCTCGTCGGCACATTGGAGGAGTACTTCACCGCCGACGGGTTCCGTTGCCTGGGCTACGCCGTGGGCGAGTGGGGTTCAAGCCTCATGCCCTACAGCTCCTGGTATTGGGGCGCGCCGCTAGATAACCCGCCGACCCTGCCCTACCCGCTCGTGACGCAGCGAATGGGCGGTCAGCGCGTGCGTTTGAACTGGGCGCCTTCCTTCAAGGCCGGATCAGGGGAGATCGATTATCGTATCACTATTTTTGCCGACCGTGACTGCAAGCGGATGCTTCACCAAGCCGTCACGAAGATCAACCATCTCGAATGGGAGGTCCCGCAGCAGAACACGATGTACTACTTCGAGGCTCAAGCGATGGATGACCACCGCCGATTCAATCCAGATACATGGTATCCGGCCGTACGCAACAATTTCCTGCTCGTGCCTCGGGAGCAGTACGGCTGGTACGGAGTGGTTTAGCAATCACAGGTAATAGTCTAATAGTCTTTATGTCTTGCACCATGCGTCAGATCATCCAAACGGGCGTGCTCGCCGCGACATTGCCTTTCCTTCCCGGCGCCTTTGCCGAGCCTCGCGAGCAATGGATGCGTGAAGGCATCGTGACGGCGTCCGACATGCGAGGCCTGACCTTCATTCTGCGACGCGGCGGCGACTTCGCGGATATTCCTGACAAATGGCATGCTCAGCGCAACGAAGAAACTGTGCGGAGGCTCAAGGAACTGGGTGTCAACCTGATCATCGTCAACCTTCAAAATGGTTTCGGCCTCAAAGCCGAGGGGAAAGATATCGAAGCTACGCGGGCCTTTACCGTGCTAGCTCACCGCCACGGTCTAAAGGTGGCCGGTTATGTCGGTGCCAGCCTGATGTACGAGACGTTCTTCAAGGAGGAGCCCGCGGCCCGTGAGTGGCGGCAAGTGGACGAGTTTGGGCGGCCTATCTACTACACTGCCGAGCAGACCTATCGCTACATGGCCTGCCGCAACAATCCCAGCTATATGGCTTTCGTCAAGAAAGTGATCCGTCTGGGTATCAAGGAACTGGGCATGGATGTGCTGCATTTCGATCAGGTAATGTGGTGGCCCGAGCCTCAGTCGTGCCGCTGCTCCCATTGCCGGCAACAGTTCCGCGAATTCCTTGCCCGACGTTATAGTGACCCGGCTCGCGCGCGGCTGCGGTTCGGCTTCGCGGGGTTCGAAGAAGTGATCCCGCCGCCGTATAACCTGCCGGCGGGACCCCCGGTGATGATCGCCGAACTGAAAAATCCGCTGATGCAGGAGTGGAGCCTGTTCCGCTCGGCCAGTCTGGCCCAGCGCTGGGGCGAGCTCGACCGCTATATCCACCAGCTCAATCCACACGCGGCGATAATCGGCAATCCCATGATGTATCAGGAAGGCAACGTCGGCTTTCTCTTTGGTGTGGATCTGGGGCAGTTGGCGGAACACGGTGATGGGTTGTGGACCGAAGAGCCGAACTTGCCCCAGTGGACGGCCGACAACCGTCTGATTTCACGGATTCGAAGCTATAAAGCCGCTCGCGCCATGGGCCAACCCTTGTTTGTATGGCAGAACCTGACTGGCAACGAAGATTATCAAAAGTCGCCGCAGGTGCTCCGCCTGGCCGAGGCACTGGCTTTTAACGACGCCAACCTCGGCGTAGTGGCTGGGGAGGACGCGGGCGGCAACGAGCCATCCGAGGAACTGCGGCGATATATCCACTTTTTCTGGTCGCACCTCGCCGATCTGCGCCACACCACCCCCGTGACCGACGTCGGTGTGCTTCGCACCTTCGCGTCAACTCAATTCAATCCTTCGCACAGCCTCTTCAGTACCGTGCTGTTTGAGCAAACCCTGATTCAGTCCCGGGTTCCTTTCGGCCTCGTCTTCGAGCAGCGACTGCGCGACGTGAGCCATTACAAGGCGCTGGTGTTGGCCGATCAGGACGCGCTGAGTGACGAGCAAGTTGCGCAAATTCGCCGGTTCGTCGCCCAGGGCGGTGGGCTGGTGGCGACCGAAGACACCTCGCGGTTGACGGACTGGCGGACCCGCCGTAACGGTTCAGCCCTCGCGGACCTCTACGGCAGCAATCGGGTGGTTTATCTGCCACGCATTGAGGCGGCCGCGCCTGCGCCTGCCGCGCAAATGAGCTATTACATTCCCAATGCGCTCTGGAAACTGCCGCACAATGCCGATGCACTGCTGGCCGCGGTGAAGCAGGCGGCGGGGGGGAAACTTTCCGTAGAGATGGAGGCGCCAGCTTGGGTAGTCGCGGAATTGGCCGACCAGCCAGCCACCGGCACGAGGCTGCTGCACCTCATTAATTTCAAGTACCAGGAGCCCCTGCGGGATCTCCCTGTCAAGGTGCGCCTGCCGCAGGGGGCGCGCTTTCGAGAAGCCGTGGTGGAGACACCCGATGGCCCAACTCAAAAACTGCGCGTTTCCGTCGAGGGAGACACGGTGTCGTTTCGGGTGCCGGAGCTCAAGGTTTACGACCTCGTATTGCTGAGAACGGAGCGATAAAAGGGGAAGCCATTTGGGAACGAGCGGAAAAGAAGCACAATCCCACCGAAAAATGGTAGTCAGCATTTTCATACTCGCTAAGCTATCGACTTTCGATGCTTATGAAGCACTTAGTGAGTGCACTTCGATCACGCAGTGCGAGTTGAATCGTTGCTCAGCCTCAACTAAAACTTTCCGTTTCCCGGTCTTTTAATGAAGAATGCAAAATCACCAGCCAAATTTTTTTAAGAGACCCCCCCAAGATATACTCCGCGAATTTTGTCGTGCGTACGGGAACGCATGGCTTTGGGTGTGGCTCGTTGTCCTCAACCAAACGGCGGGAGTATCCGGGGCAGAGGGCAGACCCAGCATCCGGGACAAGGTGTTGAGCCAGCTTGAAAAATCCCCCGTCCAATACTCGACCCTCAACACTTGGTCTGCGCGCCGGAAGGAATTGCGCGAAGAATTTCTAAGAGGCGCCGGCCTGTGGCCGTTGCCGGAGAAAAAAACCCTGCACGTCGTCGTCCACAGCCGGCGTCAATACGACGGCTATTCGGTCGAGAACGTGGCGCTGGAAACGATGCCGGGATTTTTCTGCACCGGAAATCTTTATCGCCCACTCAAGCAAGACAGGCCGAGGCCGGGAATACTTTGTCCGCACGGACATTTCCAGCCGCTAGGCCGGATGCGGCCCGAACAGCAGATTCGCTGCGCCCAATTTGCCCGCATGGGCGCCACCGTCTTCTCCTACAGCATGGTCGGATGGCAAGACTCTAGGCAGACCACGCACGACGATCCGCTCGTGCTCGCCTTGCAAACGTGGAACAGCATCCGCGCGCTGGACTACCTGTGCAGCCTGTCGGAGGTGGATACGAATCGACTAGGCATCACGGGGGCGTCGGGAGGCGGCACGCAGACTTTTTTTCTGGCAGCGCTCGATGACCGGGTGCGGGTTTCAGCGCCGGTCGTGATCGTTTATCCATGGACCGAACCTGATGGTTGCAGATGTGAAGGCGGCATGCCGGTGATGCAGACGGCCCAGACCGACGCGATTGAACTGGCCGCGTCGGTCGCGCCGCGACCGCAGTTGCTCATCTCGTGCGGTAATGATCCGACCAGCGACTTTCCGCAGGTTGGTTTCCCATTCATCCAGCGCGTTTATGCTCTGCACGGAAAGAGCAATTTGGTCGAGAACGTGCACCTCGCCGATGAAGGGCATGACTATGGGCCATCGAAACGCAGAGCGGTGTATGCCTTCTTCGCGAAACATCTCGGCCTTCCTTCCATCGAGGAGGAGCTGTCAAAGATCACAATTGAGCAGCCGGAACAAATGGCGGTCTTTGACGATCAGCATCCGCTCCCAGCCCACGCGATCAAAGGCAGCGAGCAAGTGGCGAAGGTCTTCCACGCCCTGGCCCGTGCGCCGGGGACACTGGAGGGCGAATCATTCTTCTTCACGCCGCCGGGCTTCGCCCACGAAGGACAGGTTGCCCGCGCGGAGGGGAAGTGGAGCGGCTTGGTGAAAATCGTTACTCGCGACGCGGCCACTGGCCGGCCCACGCCCAGTCGCATCAGCGTCGTCGGCCCGGATGGAAATTATTATCAGCCTTCGACCAATCACCTCACGCCCTATGCACTCACGAGCCAATGGCCGAAACGAGGGACTTGGGGCAATCGCCGCGACACGTCTCCTTATCGCTATCTCGGCCGGTTCTTTTACACGACGGGCGAAGTCGAGGTGGCCTTACCAGCGGGCAAGTCACGAATCGAAGTGTGGAAGGGATTTGAGTTCACGCCGCAAACACAGACGGTCGAAGTCTCTGCTGGCGGAACGAACAACGTTGAACTGGCGATCTCCAAAGCCGCTGACGTCTCGCACCTCGGTTACTTCGGCGGCGATTTGCATCTGCACATTCCCCGCAGAAATCCACAAGACGAAAATACGATCTTCGACCTGATGTCAGCCGAGGACATCCAGTTCGGCGCGCTGCTGGCCTACAATGAACCGGCGGGACCTTACGCGGGGTTCATGGACAAGATGGACTCGCCGCAATCGGCCGGCCTGGGCGTCAAATCGGTGCGCGAACGCGATGGCTATTCGATCATCGCTGGCCAGGAATATCGCAGCTCGACTTACGGCCATCTACTTCTCTACCTGCGCGACGGATTGGTTTTCCCGGGCAAAAGTTTCAACGCCGACAACTGGCCGGTCTATGGCGAAGTGGAGCGAGAGACGCGCGAACTGGGCGGCCTGGCGATCATGGCGCACGGCGGCTACGCGCAAGAGATCTACGCGGACGTCGCGCTTGGCAACCTGCACGCCGTTGAGCTACTCCAGTTCGACCTCTATCGCGGCATCGGCCTCACCAACTGGTATGATATCCTCAACACCGGTTATCGTTTTCCAATCACCGGCGCGAGTGATTGGCCGGCGTGTCGGTTTCTCGGCGACTCGCGCACGTTCGTCCACGTAGAGGGTAAGCCATCGCATGAAAACTGGCTCCGACGCGCGGCGGAGGGACGCAGCTTCGTGACCAGCGGTCCGATGCTGCTTCTGGAGATTGAAGGTCAACGGCCCGGCACCCAGTTGAAGAAATCAGGTTCTGGTCCGCAGACCATAAGCGTCCGTGTGCGGACGCGATCCGAAGTAACACCGGTCCAGTACGTCGAACTCATCGTCAACGGTGAAGTCGTGTATAGGCAAACCATCCCCGCTGATAAGCAGCGAGGTGCATGGTGGGAACTCGAGCACAAAGTAGAGCTTCGCGAGTCATCATGGATTGCCGCGCGGGCGTATTCAACAACACCGGGTGGCCGGCCCGATGCCGAGGCGCACACCAATCCGGTTTATGTCTATCTCGATGGCCACGCACCGTATCGCCAGGCCTCACTGGATGCGTGGCTCGCCAAGATCGACGGGCAAATCGCCGCGCATGCCAAACGTAACTTCGCCGAGAAAGCCCGCGTGCTCGATTATTTCCAACAAGCCCGCGACACACTTTTGCGGATTCGCGAGCGGGGAGGGCTGCGCGCCGATGAGAACCCAGCGCAGTGGCTCCAAAAAGCGGATGCGCTCAAGATTCCCCTCGCCGCCGCCGCCAGTTTTCGCGCGCCAACCGATGAAGAGTTGGAGGCGTTTCTCCAGCCGGTCCCGCCGAAGACGCCGCAAGCGGCGTTGAAGACCTTCGAGACCACAGGCGGTTTTCACATGGAACTGGTGGCCGCCGAGCCGATGGTCTATGATCCGGTGGCGGCGGCCTTTGACGCGGACGGCAATCTCTACGTCTGCGAAATGCGCGACTATCCCTTCAAGCCGGTGGCGGGTCGTGAGCCGATCGGTTCCGTCCGGCTGCTGCGTGACACGAATGGGGACGGCGTGTTCGACCAGAGTACGGTATTCGCCGACAAGCTGCTGTGGGCGGCGGGCGTGGCGCCGTGGAAAGGCGGCGTGTTCGTCGCCGCGCCGCCCGACATCTGGTACTTCAAGGACACGAATGGCGACGACGTGGCCGACATTCGTCTCAAGGTTTTCACCGGGTTCGGCATGGAGAATCAACAGGCCATGCTCAACAATCTCGTGTGGTGGCTCGACCACAAAATCTACGGTTCCACTGCGGGAAATGGCGGAACGGTGCGACCGGCAAACAATCCCCAAGAGAAAACGATCGACGTCAATGGCAACGATTTTCGATTCGATCCCGTAGGCGGCGAGTTTGAAGCGATCACCGGCACCGTCCAATTCGGCAACACATTCGACGATTGGGGCAACCGGTTTCTGTGCAGCCAATCACAACCGCTCGTGCACGTCGTGCTGCCGAGGCACTACCTGGCTCGCAATCCCTACCTGCCCGTGCCGTCGGGGATCAAGGATCTGGCCGCCAACCCGGTGCCCATCTTCCGCATCAGCCCGGTCGAGCACTGGCGCCAAATTCGCAGCCACCGCCGAGTCGAGAAGAATGAACTCTCCGCCGCGGGGGCTGGCGTGAGTCATCACGTCGTGGACGCGGCGGCCGGTGTCACGATTTATCGCGGCGGCGCGTATCCACCGCAGTACTACGGCACGGTGTTCACCCCGGATCCGCAGAACAACCTGATCCACCACCGCCGGCTGATACCCGACGGCGTGTCGTTCAAGTCGCAGCGCGTCGAGGAACAGGCCGAGTTCGTGCGCTCGTCCGACATTTGGTTCCGACCCGTGAACCTGATCAATGCCCCCGATGGAACGCTGTACTGTCTGGACATGAGCCGCGAGGTATTGGAGTCCATTCACATTCCGCTGGACGTGGCGAAGCACCTGGATCTGACCAGCGGTCGCAATTACGGGCGCATCTATCGGATTGCGCCGAATGGTTTTCATTCACCGGCTCCGCCGCGACTGAGCCAGGCGAAGGGTGAGCAGTTGGTGGTGGCCCTCGAAAGTCCGCATGGCTGGTGGCGGGATACCGCGCATCGGCTGATCTACGAGCGGCAAGACAAATCAATCGTGCCGGCACTCAAACGCATGGCCGCAAAAAGCCAGCGCCCCGAATCCCGACTTGCGGCCCTCTGGTCCCTGGAGGGATTGAACTCGCTTCAAGGCACGGTCGTGTTGGACGCGTTGAACGACCGGCATCCCGGCGTGCGCGAGAACGCGGTGCGCTTGGCTGAGCCGCGCTTGAACTCGTCTCCACAAATGCTGGCTAAAGTGCTCGACCTCGCCAGCGACACGAATGCCCGGGTGCGTTTTCAAGTTGCTTTCACGCTCGGAGAGGTGCGTGACCGGCGTGCAGTCAAGACGCTGGTGGAACTCGCTGGCCTTTCTCCGGATGACCCTTGGATGCGTGCCGCCGTGCTCAGTTCCATGTCCACCGCACCTGCCGAAACCCTCTCTCTGCTCCTGTCCGACGCGGCGCCGACAAACAACGCTGCCCGCGCTGTTCTCTGCGATCCGCTTGCGGAGATGGTCGGCCAGCGAAACCGCCTCGACGAACTCAGGATCGCCCTGCAAACAATTACCACAGCAGACAAGCTCAACGATGGGGCAGGGTGGGGCGAGCGCCTGTTGCCGGCCATTGGACGCGGATTGAAACGCGCCGGAGCGCGGCTCACCGCCAACAACGGGTACGGTCCTGAGGTCACGCAACTTCTCGAAAAATCCAGGCTATCGTCCCGTCAAGCCGCACTTGATGGTCACTTGGCTGAGGCCTGCCGATTGATTGCGATTCAACTGCTCGGTTGCTTTCCGTTGGATAAAGTCCGCGACGCGTTGGTACCGTTGTTGGACGCCAGCCAACCGACGCCGGTGCAGATCGCCGCCGTGAAGGCGTTGGCTGATTACTCCGATTCCGGAGTCGCGGATTTGTTGTTGCAGCACTGGCGACAGTTCACGCCCGACGTGCGCGCCGAAGCGCTTCAAGCGTTGCTCAGCCGCGAAGGTCGCACGCTGGCCTTGTTGCACGCGGCCGAGCAAGGTCAAGTGTCGCTGGCGGAGACGGACGCCGCCCGGCGCGAACCGCTGTTGCGTCATCGTAACGAAGAAGTGCGCAGGCTGGCCCGGAAGGTGTTCGGCGATGCGACGCGTAGTGACCGCGTCGCAGTGGTGGCGGAGTATCGCGCAGCCTTGCAGTTGGACGCAGATCCAAAACGCGGCGGTCTGGTGTTCGAGAAAAACTGTTCCGTATGCCACGCGTTGAACGGCAAAGGAAATGCCGTTGGGCCAGATCTTGCCTCAGCCTCTTCGCAGGGCCCTGAAGCGCTGCTTGTGAACATCCTTGACCCCAGCCGGTACGTCCTGCCGAACTTTGTTCAATACACGGTGGAGGACAAGCAAGGACGTGTCTTCAGCGGTTTGATCGCATCGCAAACGGCAACGAGCATCACGCTCAAGGGAGCCAAGGGCGCGACGGACACGATCCTGCGAACGGACATCAAAGAACTGTTGGGCAGCGGTTTGTCTCTCATGCCGGACGGTCTGGAAGCCGCCATCAACCATCAGGAGATGGCCGACCTGATCGCGTTTCTTCAAGCGGCCCTTCCAACCACAGGTACTGCGGCAGTCGCCGATCGCGAACGCGATTTCGGCACGCTTCCCGGCCTGATCGAACCGACGGACAAGCAGTAAGCTGAGGTTCGCTCATCATCCCGAACAGCGCGGTGCCAATCTGATTTCAGTTGGCGAAGTCCCTTTCGTGCAGCATCGCGCGCAAATTGCCCTGCATGGTCGTTACCCACAGTTCGCCCGGCGACGCTTCAAACAAATAGGGGTATGAAACCAACCACGTGCCTGGGCGACGGGCAATGACGACTGGTTTGCTCCACGTTCGACATTCGTCATCGGAGAAGGCCATCGACAATTCACCACGATGGTTGCTTACCGGCGTCTCGGACCAGATGCGGTCGCCGCCGCTCAAAGGGAAAGTATCCTTGCCCTCGGGAAAGAGGCGATTCCATACCAACACGATGCGGCCACTTTGCAGGCGCCGGAGCATCCCCGGTGCACTGCTCGCGGGAATGTCGCTTGGTCCCAACGGATGCCACGTCAGCCCGCCGTCCGTCGATTCGGCGCGCCAGAAGCGCATCCAATTCGTGCGCAGCAGCATCAAAAGCCGCCCATCCTTCAACTCGATGATCGTCGCCTCGCACACGCCGCCATGATGGCCGACGCCGCCCAAATCGATGATGTTGCTGGGCTTCCAGGTTTGTCCCTGATCATCGGAGGAATAGGTGAGCACGGTGTGCCGGCCGGGGTTGTGCCGCATCTTCATCGACGTAAAGACAACCCGGCCATGCTTGGTTTCCAGGATGTCGCGGATGGCGCCGGTCCAGTCGTCGTGCAATTTTTGCGGCGCTTCCCACGTTGCCCCGTCGTCCGTGCTGCGCATGACGCAGGTGGGCAGCACGGCTCCCGGCGCGTCGTGGAGTTTGTTGTCCCATGTCCAGTGCTCCTCCGCGTTGTTCATGAACGCGGCAATCACCACGCCCTTGCTCGTCCGGATGATCGCTCGTTCATCGCTGATCTTGAATTTCAACGGGTCCTCGAACATGCGATGAGTCTGCCAGGTCTTGGCGCCGTCGGCGCTAGTCAGGCAGTTTGTATCCTCGATGGTAAGCAATCGGCCGTCACCCAACCGCACAAACGGGCCCATCTTCAAGGCCGGCATGTCGGTCAGCCGAACGTCGAGTTCCATCCCGGAAGAGGCGGGTTTGAGTCGGATTGCGGGAATTGACGATGGCGTGTCCAGTTGCATCGATCCGAGTTGCTGAAGCAACATGTCGGCGATGAGGCGATGGCCGTTCTCGTTGGGATGCATGCCGTCCAGTAGCAGGTCGTCGATCGAATGGTCCTTTTCGGCCCCATACGACTGGAACAGGGCGTACACGTCCATCAGTGGGATTTCAGTTTGCTTCGCCACCTCACGCACCGCCTGGGCGTACGTCTTCAGCAGCACGTTGAACCCGTCTGGATCGTCTGGAGCGTAAGGCGGCTTGCCGTACAGCGATCGCAATTCTTTTGTCCAACGCATCAGATTGGGCGTCATGAGAATCACCCGCACGCCCCGGCTCCGTAGTTCGGCGACGAAATAGGACAGATTGGCAGCAAAGTCATCCCGTGACACGCTTGGCTTGGTCGCCGGCGGATTCTTCCAGACATTCACGGTCGAATCATTGATGCCGAACTGGATAATCACGATGTCGGGCTGCCGACCGAGAACGTCCTGCTCGAATCGTGCCCGCGCATCGCGTGTGGTGTTTCCCGGAATCCCGGCGTTGATGACCTCCACGTCGCGCTCGGTCAGCTTGTCATTCTTGGCCGGCTTATCCGCGTAAGCCGCGTGAGCCAACCGATCCGCGTAAACCGTGAGCGCCTTGCCATCGACTACTCGCGGTGCCGTGGTCGAGTCGCCAAATGCAACGATTCGTAGTGCGCGCGATTTCGTTTCGCCGATCGAACGATCTGGCATGGCACACGAAGCACAGACCACGAGCGCGATCAAATTGCAGCCAGCCAAGGTGGTGAACATGGCGGAGCGACGTTTTCTAAAGCGAGGTTCGTTGCATGAGTTGGAATCTGGAGACTTCATGATTAAGAACAGCCAGGGGATTGCCTTCTGACAGCATCGAACAGAGTGGTTGGAGTTTTTTCTAACATACAAGTCAGTATCTTCGGTCGAAGGAATACTCGGTTGCTATCGGGCCGTTTGTCGGATTGTATTTCAGCAAGGCCGCATGGCCGTCACCGAAAAGGGTGTTCCAACGGTAATCCCCGTGCCAGAGCAGCGTGGACTCGCCGTTTCTCGCCAAGTCAAGCGACCACCAACCGGCATCGAAGGCGCCCCAAGCAGTGAACGTAACGAAATGGGCGGGTTTGCTGATCTCACCAGCCTTGATGCTCTTGGTGTTGTCGGCATTGAGGCTGAAGATTGTCACGGTCCTACCCATATAGGTGCTGGGTTCGGCGGGGAAAAGATTTGCCCAGTAAGAAGCACCGATCATCTCAAAAGTGCAATGGCGCGTGTTTCCCGGAAAGATCTTGTCGCTGGGACAACGGGCTACTTCCACCGCCGCCTCGCGGTTTGCTTTGACCAGATACTCCGACAACCAACGATCCGCTGCGCTGATCTGGTCGTAGTAAGGGAGCAATCCGGTCTGGCCCACCCAGCTTGTCTGCGTAGCCATGCCGTTTCTGGCAACGGTTGGTGGGTAACGATCGCTGTAATCCCCCAAGTAAAGAGCTGCCGCCATGCCGACCTGACGAATGTTGCTAAGACACTGGGTGGTCTGCGCCTTCTGCTTGGCCCTGGCCAGTGCGGGTAAAAGAAGGCCTGCGAGAATTGCGATGATAGCGATGACAACCAACAATTCGATCAACGTGAAGCCGCGCGCCAGCGCGTTTGTTGGGTCGTTCTCAGTCGGACCTGCCAACGACCAGCAAATGGGTTGGGCCTTGTTGGACACGTGCATTCAATTCTTGATCCAAAGTACTACCGGAAATCAGGATCCGAACTACCTTTTTTCTGTGATACTCATGCTGTTTTTGGTTCCGCTACCCAGCGGTTTCCTCCGTCACTGAGAAGACTGAGTGCGTGACTCTAATCTGTCCGCCCCCAGAGGGTCATCGGGTATACGTCCTCGGTTGGGCGTTGGGCCATGAGAAAACTGAAAGCATAGCCGAACAGCAAGGTCGGCGCACAGCCTGCAACGGGATACCAGATGAAAGATACGTGGTTTCGCAACAACAACACTGACGCAAACCCCGAAATGGCCCCGAGGATGGCACCGAGGGAATTCGCCCGCATGGTGAAGATACCCAGGAGGAACATGCCGAGAATTGGTCCGCTGAAGAAGCCGATGATCGTAGCGGCAGCCTGCAATAGCGAACCCATTCTGGCGAAATGCACACCGATGGCCGCCAGGGTGACGAGAATGCCCCAGCCCAAGGTGATCCAACGCGCGTTGGTGAGCGTCAACTCCTGCGAGTTGGATCGAAGCTGCCTCAGACGCTGGACAAAGTCCATACAGGTGGCTGTGCTCAAAGAGTTCAAACCAGAGGAAAACACCGACATGGTCGCGGCAAAGAGGCTCGCAAAGACAAGCCCTGCCAAGCCAGACGGCAGCACATGCCGCACAAAGTGCGGAAGCACCATATTGGGGTCACCCGTTCTCTCGACAAGGTCATTGAGCGACGTCAGCAATGCGGAATTCTCAGGAGCATGATAGAAAGCGAAGAACCCCAGGCCCAGCAGATAAAGGATCCCGACCACCGGGATTTCCAGGAGTCCGCAAAAGATCAACGAGCGGGCCATCATCCGGCCGGAACCGGCGGCAAGGTAACGTTGCACCAAAACCTGATCGCTGCCGTAAGCGCCTACCTGGTAAACCAACGTTCCGATGAACAACCCCCAAATGGTCATCTCTTTCCAAAAGTCCGCGGCAACGAAGTTGATCGAGGTGGTGAGCAACGTCGTGTGGCCGGCGGCTGCGGCGACTCGCCAAATATGCGACACGTCGCCGTTGAAAGACCAGAGGATGACCGCCCCCATCACCACGAGGCCACCCATCAATACAAAAAACTGCATGACATCGGTCCATAGCACCGCCTTCATGCCGCCGAGAACGGTGTAGAGGGTCGTCAGCGCTCCCACCAGAGTAACGCAGGCCCAAACAGGCCACCCGACAATTTGCTGTAGGGCTAGCGAAATTGCGTAGATGGCAATTGCCATGTGCGAGGCGCGTTGCAGCAAGAACAACGCGGAGGCAAACAGACGGCTCTGCATGCCAAAGCGGTGCTCCAGGTACTCGTAGATAGTAAAGACCTTCAGTCGCGCCAGGAAGGGAATGAAAAGATAGGCGACGATGATCGCCATCAACGGGAACATGAGGATCGTCATGGCATAGCGGAGATCGTGGTGGTACGTCCACGCTGGCACCCCCATGTAGGAAATCGCCGAAAGATCGCATGCCAAGACAGAGATGCCCACCGCCCACCAAGGAGCGGATCGTTCGGCAAGAAAGTAGCCTGCCAGGTTCTTCTGCTTGCGCGTGAAGGAGAGCCCGAGAAGCACGGTGGCCACCATGTAAACCGCCAAGATAAGATAACCGGTTATGCCAAAGTCGCCCATGGTGCTAGCGGCGCTCCGTTCCACTATTTGAAGAGTTCATGCCGCCATGATTTCATAATCACAGTGCCGAAAATCAGACGTCGACCGGCAGCCGTATGCGAGGATGCTGGCTTTGCACTAAATTGGTGAACAGGGACGGTCAAGCATGGAGCATAGGGATTGACGATTATCTTGTTGAGGTTGTTTTCGAAGTCCGCAGAGGGTTGCTCCTCAAGCTTTGAGCGCAGGATGATCCTGTCATGGCAATGTTGCCACGTGGTCGATCTAGGTGCATTGCGCATGTGATATCCAATATGACAGTGGATGAAAACTCAGACTACCATTTTTCTGTGCAGCTTGCGCTGTTTTCCACCTGCTCCAAGACGGCTGCGCCCGTACGGCCATTAGAGTTCATTCAGCCACGCGAATCCGCAGCCAGCGGATGTTGTTGACGGAATCCTCGCAGCACCAGAAGACGGCAAACACTTCTCCTCCCGGAAGGAGAACCATATTGGGGAAACCGAATTTCAAGTTGCTGAGTTCTTCCGCGCCAGACGACTGGCCAGTCATCCCGGATCCCGCCCTCTGCCACAGCGGCAACTCCGCCAAGTTGATCCAGTTGTCGCCTTCGATGCGTGAAAGATTGGCCCAAAGACCGGGTTTATCGTCCCGGCGGTAGAGGCACAAAATTCTCCCATCGCGCAGGCAAATGATCTTGGCCGTCTGCCCGCGCAGGCCGGTGAGGCGCGGCTGAGAAAAGGAACGGCCATCGGGGGAGAGAGCATAAGGCGTGGGTTGACTGCTTCCGCTGGGTTCGTGGAAGGCCCAGGCAACTGCCAGCAGCCGACCATCCGGCAGCCGCGTGATCGACTGCTCGAAATGGATGACGCAATCGCGATGCCCGTCCATTACGTCCATGTACTCGGGCCAGTTCTCGCCCCGGTTCCGTGACACAAGGGCAATCGCTTTCATCCCGTTGGGTGCCTCGCCGTTCCAACCCTTCCATGTGCCCATCGGCGCCAGCCAGCATCCATCTGGCAATTCGAGGATGGGATGGCAGATTTCGAAACTCGGGCCGATCAGCGGTGGTTCAATCGTGCGGGGTCCCTCCCAACTTCGTCCCCCGTCGGAGCTTTGCAGCAGGATGAGATCGACAGGAACATAGCCTAAGTTCTCACGATTGGTCAGGCCCTCGTCGGGATGTTCGTCACGATAGAACCGTGCACCCAAACCTAGAAGAGTGCCATCCCTTGTCCGACTGATCCGCACCGTATGCGTTGTGGGCCGTTCGACCGGGTCAGTGAAAAGCGGGACCGGAGAACTCCAGGTCATGCCGTCATCGGCTGAACGGCTCACGTACGTCCGATAGTCGAGGCTCTCCACCGCCTCGCCCAGATCGAACGCGCATACCATCGTTCCATCATCCAACCGTACCACCGACGGGTGCCAAGCGTGGATCGATCGCAGGTGCGGCTTGGGATTGCGGTATACCAGTCCAGTTGCGACGCAGGCAATCAAGTTTTCACGCATTGCAGATGGGAAGTGTGGACGCCGGGTATTCCCACCTGGCGAAGTGTTTGGAAGGATCGCAGCCAAGACAATTCTTCAAAGCGCGCTGTTTGTATTGAAATGCATTTTCTTGGCGCACTTTGTTTGTCATGGGACTAAACTCTACAGAAAATCAAAATCCAAACCACCGATTTTACGCAAAAGAAGCGCGGTTTTTGAAGGGGACAACGAGCGAATGACTACCTCACCCGCGACCAAAGCCAGCGCGGATCTGGGCGGCCCATGCCCGGGTCAGGGTACTGGAAACCGAGAACGCTGACCTTGACTGCTTCTCCGTGCCCATCCACCCGCCCCGTGACACAACGGGTTCGCGACAAATGACGGTTAAAGGCACGAACCGGATCGCCGCCCCAAGCGGGATCGCTTGGGGCGCGGAACAGCACACCCGGAATTTGCGGAGTAACATCGGTCCACTGATCGGGGCTCTTGGCGTTGGGATTGCCGATCGCGGGCACGGTGGCAAGCCAAGGATAACGAAGCCTCTCCAGATTCCAGAAGTGGACGTGCGCGTCAATGATCGAGAGGTTTGTCAACGTTCAGCTCGGTTTGAGATCGCAACTGCTGCCCGGCTCCAGCGGTGTCTGGTAAATACCACCAGCGACACACGCAGGATGTACGAAATGTTCCCGCAAATGAGAGATGTGCTCAAGAAAAACCACTTCATGACCGAGCGCGACGTGGTTGAACAACACGAGGTGCTGATGAAGCTGCCCCATGTCGCCAGCGTGCGGCACGACGGGCACGCCGAATTTCCGGCACAGCAAACTCACCGCCAGGAACTCGCTCACCCCGGCCACCCGCACCGCGTCCACCTGGATGAAGCCGACGCACTTCGCCTGCAAATAATTTTTGAAGACGACGCGATTGGGCACGTGCTCACCGAGTGCGAGCTTGGTTGGCCTGATCGCGTCGGCGAGCGTCTTGTGGCCAAGCACGTCGTCGGGATGGGTTGGTTCTTCAATCCAGAACGGATTGATCACCCGCAGTCGCTGGCAGATGTCGAGGGCCTGCGGCAGGGTCCATTGTTGATTGGCATCGAGCATGACGCGCGCGGAATCGCCCGCCGCTTCGCGAACCATATGGGCGCGTCGCAGGTCGCGTTCAGGATCGGGTGAACCGACCTTGAGCTTCATCGCGGTAAAACCCCCGGCGATGGCTCGCTTGCAATTCTCGCGCACTTGCTCGTCGGAGTAGTTGAACCAACCGACGGACGTATCATAGCCGGGATAACCGCTCTGCAACACGCCATCGCGCTGCGGGCGCGTCGGCTGATGTTCGCGCAAGATGGCGAGCGCCGGCGCGGCGGTGAGTTCGTCTTCGAGATACGAGAGGTCGAGCGTGGCAATGATCTGTTCGGGCGAGAGGTTGAGGAGTAATTTCCACAACGGCACGCCGAGTTTCTTCGCCCATAAATCCCAGCAGGCATTGGTCACAGAGGAAAGCGCGAGTTGCACGATGCCTTTGTGTGGGCCGAGCCAGCGGAATTGCTGCTCGTCCGCCATCGCCCGCTGCCGCGTACCAAAGTCGCTCATAATTTGCTCGATGTCACAGCCGACAAGACGGCGGGAATAGAATTCCGCCGCGCGGCAGACAAGCTCGTTGCCTTCACCAAGGGTGAAGGCCAATCCCGTGCCGGTGTAGCCGGAGTCGTCGTGCAGAAGCGTGACCGCGTAGGAATAAACCGGGGCTTTGTGAATGGCATCGCTGCCGTGACTCGAGCCGATGGGATAACGCGCGTCGCGAGTGGAAATGGATTTGATCATGAATTCTCGATCGGACGACGGTAGCCGAGTTCCGCGCCACCGCTGACGTGCATGATATGGCCGGTTACGAAACGCGCTTTTTCGGAAAGTAAAAACACGCACGCGTCGGCGATGGCATCGCCCCCAGGGCAATAGCCGAGCGGATGAATCTCGTCGAGGTAACGTTCAATGGACGAGGGGTTAGGTTGCTCCTTACACCACTCGCGCAGCATCGGGGTCCAGGTGCCGGCAGGACAGACCGCGTTAACCCGAATACCGGATTTTGCATAGTCGAGCGCCATGGATTTGGTGAGCGCGTTCATACCACCCTTGGTAGCGGTGTAGGCGGCGTGGATTTCCTGGCCGATGACACCGACGAGACTCGACGTATTGAGAATGCACCCCCGGCTCGCTTTCAGAGCCACGAACGCATGGCGCGTGGTGTGGAGTACGCTTTTCAAATTAATGTAAAAGAGTGCATCCCATTCGGCGTCGGTGGTTTCGTGCAATGCCTTGGACGGTGCAGCGATGCCGGCGTTGTTATGCACCGCGTCCAACCGACCATAGTGCGCAAGCGTGGCAGCGATGGCGGCTTCGACTTCGTTGTCACACGAGACGTCGCACGTCATGCCGAGGTGCTCCGGCCCGAGTTGGCGCGCGGCTTTTTGCACCGTTTCGCGCCCGCGCGCCACGATCGCCACCCGCGCGCCCTCAGCGGCATAGGCCTGGGCGCAGTCCCAGCCAATGCCCATTGAGCCGCCGGTGAGAAAGATGACTTTGTCCTTCAGCAGGGGAGTGGTCATGCGGAGGACCTTTTACCAGAAAATCAGATAAAGCACAACAAAGGTCGCCAGGACCACGCCCGTCAAAACACGATAGTTGCCGAGGCCGTGACCGTCGGCTTCGCCCCGCAAGGGCTCCCGCCAGGCTTCCCAAATCAATGGCTTGGCTTCCTCCTTGATCGGTTCGGGCAGCAACAGCGAGGTCGCGAACATCAACAGGATACAGGCGACGAGCAACCAGAACGCGATCAGCATGAAGTCCCCACGATAAATGCCGGTCCAGTCCAGGTAAAACATCACGGCGCCCAGCAGCATCCCTCCAACGAGCGTGAGGAAGGCGGATTTTCCGGACGCCTTCTTCCAAAATACGCCGAGCAGGAACACTGTGGTGATGGGCGGCGCGACGTAAGAGATGAGTTTGTTGATGCCCTCGAAGATCGTCGTGTAGTGACCGAACAATGGAGAGCAAACGATGGCGAGGATTGTGCCGGCAATCGTCGTCACCTTGCCGATGGACACCAGTTTGTGATCGCTGATGGCGGCGTTATGGCGTTTGAACAGGTCGTAGGCGACGAGCGTGGCGGTGGAATTGAGCGCGGCGGAGCAAGTTTGCATCGCGGCCGCCAGCATCGCAGCCGCAACGAGTCCTTTTAACCCGACCGGCAACAAATGTGTGAGGAGAAATGTGTAGGTGTCCGCCGCGACGGCGGGGGACTCGCCAGCGAAGGCATTCTGTTGAACCAGCGCCACGCAGATGACGCCCGGCAGCACGAAGAAAAAAACCGGCAGGATTTTCAGGAACGCGCAAAACAACGGACCGACTCGCGCATGCCGTTCATCCTTGGCGGCCAGCACGCGTTGAACAATCGTCTGGTCGCAACACCAATACCAGATGCCGAGCACCGGATAGCCCAACAAAATTGAATACCACGCGAGTCCGGAAGGATCGCCGGCGGAGCGGGCCATGTGGAGGAAGTTTCCTGTATGCCACGTGACTTGGCTGTCGGGGATCGAAGCGAGCGGATGAGGACTCGCCGACAAGGTCGATGCCAGCGCGTGCCAGCCTCCCACTTTGAGGTAGCCCACCACCGTGATCACCACCGCGCCGACGAGGAGCAAAACGGTTTGCACGCTTTCAGTCCAAACGACCGCGAGCAGACCGCCGAGCATCGTGTAAATCCCCGTGAGCACTCCAAGGACGACTATGAAAAGCATGAGCGCGTCCATCCCGAAAATCATCGTGCCGGGCATCAGACCGAGAATGCCTCGGAGCACCCAGGCGGCAGTGTAAAGTGCCACGCCCATGTGAATCACGATGGCTGAAAAAAGCGACACGATCGAAAGCATGTCGCGACACAAGCGGTTGAAACGCCGCTCCAGAAAATCCGGCAACGTTGCCACGCGGGACCGCAGGTAGAGTGGCGCGAAGAAAAGTGACAGCAGAATCAATGTGAAGCCGGCCATCCACTCGAAGTTGCCGAAGACAAGCCCGAACTTGTAAGCCGCCTCCGCCAGGCTGACAAGGTGGACGGTCGAGATGTTCGCTGCGAACATCGCCAATCCGATCACTGGCCAAGTCAGCGTGTTGCCGGCAAGGAAGTAATGTCCGCCCTCGCCGCCGCGTTCCCCTTTGCGGCGCAGGAATCCCGCCACGACACCCAACCCCACTACCCCCAGTAGATAAATGGCGATGATGCTCCAGTCCAATAGACCCAATCTTGTCGGCATGGTCATTTCCTATGATTTTTTTAAAAATTCGATGTCAGTAACAGACGGAGCGTCGGTGGCTTCAAGGATGTTGAAGTTGAACTTGCGTACTGTCACAGAGATCAGCGCGAAGACACTCAAGGCTGGCAAAAAGCAAGCCCCTTTCATCACGCTCCGAACTATCATGTGCCTGCTCGCGTTTGCATGGATCATCCAAGGCAGTTGGCAGGCTGCCGCGTCCGAAGGCTTGCAATATCCTTCGGACGATGAACATTGCACATCATGTGAAGCCGTATGGGTAGCCAATTTAGCGGGCGGCCTGCACGCTTTACGGCGTTGACCGCTGCGAAGGCCTACGAACATCGTGTCGCACCTTGACACTCGGAGCGGCAATGCCAAAATCATCCGGCCATGCAACGAACGAAAAGGAAGCGAGCGCCGGGCAAGCGCCTCAGCCTGCGATTGGTCCGCGACATCCAGAAGGCCATCCTGAAAGGCCAATTCAAGGTGGGGCAGCGCTTGCCGTCTGAGGAACAGTTGGGTCAGGACTTTTCGGCCAGCCGCACCGCGATCCGCGAGGCCCTTCAGCAACTGAAGGCGCGCGGCTTGGTGCGAAGCATCAAGGGCAGCGGCAGCTACGTTGCGAACACGGATGTGAGGTACTTGAAAGAATCGCTCACGCGCTACTACTGGCTGGCGCAGGAGAAAACCGAATTCACGGAGTTGATGGACCTGCGCCTGCTCATCGAATCGGATTGCGCCCAGCGGTTGGCGCAAGCCCGCGACCCGGAGGCCCTCAAGCACGTCGCTAAGATGCTCGGACGGATGCGTGCCAGTCAACGCGACATCGATGCATTTGCCGACGCCGACATTTCGTTTCACATGGCCATCGTGGGAGCGGGAGGCAACCGGCTGTTCCAAGCCATTCACAGTGCGTTGGAACCGATGATGCGACGATTCGCACACGAGACGTACGAACAGACCGCGCTGATCGCGAAGAACCTGAACGACCACGAGGCAATTTACGCCGCGATTGCCAAAGAGGACCCTGCCACTGCCCAGCGGGAGATGCGGCGACACCTCACTGACTCCAAGCGCAATTGTGAGGTCCTTCTGTCGCGACGGTTGGTTGCGTGAGTTGGCAGCCATCAAGAACTCTTCGGTTCACGTATTCCGTTTACTCAGGGCCTTGAGACTTTCTCGATATGGGCAGGACAGGTAATCTGCATCGCTTCAGATACGCTTCGCGATCATGGCGATTACGGCAAATATTTGGGCCAGTCCTTGTATTTGAAACGCGGCTCGATCCAGGTAAAGTCACGATCATTCGGGGCCTTTGTCCAATAAAAAGGTGTGTCCAGGTTGTTTTGAGCGGCCGCAGCCGCAGCAATCGTGCTTGGTTCGAGCCACTTGTGGCCTTCGACGTGTCCGTCAGCGAAACTGATCGTACTCGAGCCGTTGTGGAAGACGGCCACAGAATCCACCCACTGGTGACTCGGGGCGTCGATGACCCAAGTGCCGATGTTGAAATTGCGCGAGTCAGCTTCTTCGATGAAGGTCATGGTGCGCGCTGACTCCGGCACCTGGTCCAATTTTCTGATGGGTTCGAGGCCCCCAAAATCACCGTTCATCCCGTCGAGTTTCGAGTAGCTGTCGTAGGCCCAATGAGTCCCAGGTTGACGGCGCTTAAAACGCAGATCACCCGGACAATGATACGAGCCGAAGGCCGGGCAGTATCGCCAGAGCGGACCTTGGCGCATAGCATCCTGCACCTGGTTCACGGCTTCTGTGACGCTCATTCCCACATAAGGCATGAAACGCCACGCCGGCCAGTACCCACCGCCAACCATGTCCTCCTGCTTTCCGAAATAGCGCCCCGGCATGGTGCCTTGATTGTCGTCGGCGTACAGGATCATGGCCAACGTGAGCTGCCTCATGTTACCCTGGCAATAGGCACCGGTGGCTTTCATCTTCGCCTTTGAAAGGGCAGGCAAAAGCAGCGATGCGAGGATCGCAATGATGGTGATAACGACCAACAGTTCAATTAGCGTGAACGCACTATGGCCGGCGAGACATCCGCGGCGACATGGAAAACGGTTGCAATCTCTCATATCGATGAAATTATGTTCATGCATGTGCATCGAGTCAACCGAAAAGTTGTATGACAACTTAGCGGCAAGTCGGGCTCGCCGGCAGACGTCTGCTGCGCTCGATGCAATTCGTCAAGCCGTCCCGGCGAGCGTTCATTTGAGAACTGTGGCGCCCATGAGGCCGAAGACGCAGTCATTGGCGATGGCTTCCAGCGACACGCGGCGAAGTTCCACCTCGGGGTTCAAGTCCAGCGCAATCAGGTGGGCTTCCGTATCGAGGGCAATGGGCTTCGTGAGGTCGCCCGCATCCGTAGAGCCGGCGGGTCCGGAGCGCCCGCCGATGTTCTCAAATCCGTTTGCCGCCGTGTCGTGAAAACGTCCGCACCAAGTGCTCCAGCAGTCGCCGATGCCGAAAGGATTCACCAGGTCCACTGGCTCGGTCTTGCCGTTCGCATGGTGTAACGTCACGCGCAAGTTGACGACGTGGCTTTGCGCCGGGAAGGTCATGCCGCTGATCATCAGATAGAGTGTCTTGCCACGTGCGTTGACGGGAAAATCCAGTTGCGTTGGGAAACCGCCCGCCAACGTCACCACCCCGATGTTCGCGCCGTCCTTTGCCGTCTTGAATGGAATCCCGTCCGTGGTCCAGGCGACTCCGTCCGCTCCGACCTTCTTGCGCCAGGCCGCGTCGCTGATTTGCGAGTTGCGGCTGCCGTGATATTGGAGCAGGTGGTCTTTCCAGTAACCAAACCCGACCTGACTCACCGATGACGGCGGTGGCTGCGCTTTTTGAGTCACCCGCGGCAACACGTTCGTGACCGAGTCGTTGAAAGTGGTTGCGAGATCCACCAAAGTCCACGCTGCCAAATCTCCTTTGGTGACTTGCGGAACTGACCACATTTTTGGTGGAGGTGGGTTGGTCTTCGGTTCGACCAGCAGCTTGATCGGAATCCAAGTCCGGCATGGCGGGTCGCCGACCAGCACGAGCACAAGGCCGTGCCCCGGCTCGCCGGAAACGACGCCTTGCAACGCGCCCTTCTCTAACCGTGTTTCCTTGAGAATGCTCTGGGGATCGTTCCAGTCCGTGATCCAAAGGCCAGGCAGCTTGGCGCTCAACCGCTCGCCCTGTTTCATCGCGAACTCTGCGGGCGGGCGAATTATTCGCGGCTCGAATCGAACTTCAATCGTTCCGCTCTGGCTGCCTACCGTCTCAACCTGTAGCCAGCTCAAACCGTCGAAGCCCGGCACGATCTTACTCGCCACCTTCGTTCCGTTCACCCACACGGCTCGCACTTTCTGCGCTTGGAGCGGTAAATGCAGATGAACGCTGGTGGTCATCGGCGAATTCCATTCGATCGAAATCTTCCCTTCCTTCCGCTGCCAACGATAAGAGAAATGCGGAGTGTCGATCGCGGCATCGTTCCATTCGTTTGGGAACTGCGGAGTCAATCCTACGAATCCATCCGGCCTTTTCGGCACGATGCCGAACAAGCCTTCCGTGATCGTGCGACCCCACATACTGATGGCGTCGGCGAATTCGTCATTGGCGCGCTGCCGGCCGTCGGCGTCGGCGTGGCACGACAAGCCGCCGGGGGTCGGGCCGTTGTAGATGCCGCACAGTGTCGCCCGCACGATGGCATAAGCGTCATCCGCCCGTCCGGCCAGATAATCGGTCAGCGCCAGATTCAGTTCCTCGCCGTAAGCCATTTCATAGGTGCTGTGCGTGTAGGAACGCCCGTGGTTTGGGAACCAATTCGAGCTCCACACCAGCTTGCCAGCGTTCGGCGTGGTCTCCGATCGCAAATGCGTGTCCACCCAATGAAGCATCTGGTAAATCTGCAATGGGTCCGCCGCGCCGAATTCAGCGGCGTGGTAAATCGTCGCCAACTCTGGTTCAGCGTGCAGCAACCTCGAACCGCGTGTGTCGAGATACTCCGCGAACACTCCGGCGCGCGGCAGCCAGAGTTTCTCTTGCATGGCGGCGCGGATGTGTTGGGCGCGTTGCTCGAACGAGGTGGCGTCTTTGCCAAGACGGCGGGCGAGGTCAGCGAGAAGGTTGTGTGCGCGCAGCATATAGGCCGAGGCTTGCGTACACTGACCTTGGATATACCAGTGCGAATCGCTGATCCAGGTGTTGAGGCTGTTCTCGTAGAGATACTCCTGCTTCGGCTGCAGCCGCCGGTTCTCCCAATCCACGATGCCGACGAGAATCGGAAAAATCTCCCGCATCAGGTTCAGATCGTTCGTATAATCGAAGTATTGCCGGACCTGATCGAGGAAAACCTCGTTCATGTTGTAGTAAATGCCAGGATTGTATTCAAGTAGTGAGCCGAGTCCGCCCGCATCTGGACCATTGCGAACCAGACCCAGGCGAGTGTGGTTGAGAATTGATTTCTTCACGCGATCCGTCCAGCCGTAAGCCGTCGAGCCATACCAGCCGCGCCAGCCGAGATAGGCAAACCGCCACGACCAGCCGCCGTGAAGAATTGCCGAGTCGCCCCACGTGCCCTCAGTCGCAAACGCCATCATGCGCACGGCGGCATCGAGATGCGGATCGGGCGTGCGGGTCACGATGCGGTTCGCGATGCTGTGATTGCGCGCCTGCGCCGCGCGCCAGGCGTTGGTCGGCGCGCGTAGGTCGTCGGCGATCCCGCCCCCCAGGCCGACCACGATGAAGCCTTCGTGCGGTTGTGCCGCTGCAAGCAAAACCTTTTGAACGGCGACGCACCTTCCCTTCTCGCCCGGCAGGGTTGCGGATTGCCACTCCGTGTTTTGTATCAGCACCGCCGGCGAGTTTGTGACGGCCTCAGGCGCACCGAATCCGTTATCACCCGTCCACGAACTGCCGCCGCGAATCACGGCCTGCCAGTTCGTCAGGTAGCGCGCGGCTGCGAACACTTCATTCATGTAAACATCAGACTTGTCAAACGCGCGCCGCAACGCAAACCCTCGCTCGTCCCAAGCGATCACATTTTTCTCGCAGTGGTGTGGTTCGAATCTGAACTCCGGTGCGTCCATGGAGTAGCCGGTGGAGAACGCGGACGCGCCGCCGTAAGCCCAAACGAGCGCGGCTGGTCCTTCCAAGCCATCGACCCGTACTTTGACGATCAATCCCGCCGAGTCCGCCAGCGGCAGCGCCAAGAGTGAAACCGTCAGGCCGGGAAAACTCGCGTCGTGGATCGTGTATTCCATCCGTCCGTCCACGTAGCGCACGTGCAGGTCCGACCATTGATGAAACCATTTGCTCGCGCCCGTAGTGCTCAAGCCGATTTGAAGATGGCCCAGCAATCCGCCAGCGGAATGAAAATCGAACAGGAAGCGCGGCTCATTGTAGGCCAGCACCAATGGACGGAAGCCGTAACGCTCAAGTTTCCTGAGCTCGTCCGGCGACCAGATCATCGTCTTGTCGGCCGGTGGAAAGAGCGGACGTCGATGGAGGCGCGCGTTGCCGTCAACCATGCCAATGCGCGAACCGGGGGTCGGCCCTCGTGAGTAGCCGGTCCCGGAAAGCGAAATCTCCCACCCGCCCTCGGTGGGGCGATAACAGTTGAGTTCGGAGGCCGCGGGGGTTTGGGCGTAGGCGATCAGCGCCCAAGGCAATAGTAGCACCACGAACGGCAATTTGAGTTTACGGCTCATTTGCCCGAGGCGTCTCTGTGGATTGCGACAAGCAGTGCGGATTCGTGTGGTCATGATCTTCGTGCGTTAACAATTATCCTGTCAGATTTTGAAGTTGTATGACAACCATGCTGCTACAGCTTGGAATCCTGTCAACGCCGGAGTTGCAACGACTTCTGGATGCGCCAAGAGGCTGCGAACGATTCTGTTTGCGGCGGCATCGCGATCGCCCCGGTTGCACAGAAAAGAAAAGCCGGCGGTTTCTGACGATCGCCTTATCGGCCATCGCGCTTACATCCGCCCAGGAGCCCTCCGCTGGACAGTTCCGTTGCAAACCAGAACCAATTGACAGCGCACCCAGCGAAACCGGGGACCGACAAGAGCTATTTCGCGCAACCGAGCACCTGTTCCACGATGTCCATGCCCACTTGCTTGCTCCAAGCCTTGGCCAGCTTCTCGAAAAGCACGCCGGGTTTGCCATCAGCGATCGCGATACCGTTGATTTTGGTCACGGGCGCGATCCCGTAGGGGGTGGTTGTCAGAAAGGCTTCATCGGCATTGATGACATCATGCACCTGGAAGTCGCGCTCGACGAAGGGAACCTGCAATTTGGAACAAAGCTCCATGACGTTTTGGCGGCTGATGCCCCGCATCGTGTTTCTGGCGGTGGGAGAGATGATGGTACCGTTCTTGGCAATCAGAAAGTTTGATCCGCCCGTTTCCGTGACGTTGCCCTCCAGATCAAGCAGGAGCGTCACCGCCTTGGGATCGACCAGATGCGTTTCCTGATCGGCCAACCACCAGTGCATCCGGCTTCGGCATTTAATTTTCGGATCGACGCACTGTGGTGGAAGATGCCGAATGGATGGTGTCACGACGTGTGCTCCTTCGCGGATGAGATGTGCCCAATTGGAAAAGGGCAATGGAAAGGTGTGTATGCAAAAGGTTGGTTCCAAATGCACGGCGGCAGCCGCCGACCCGGCGTAAACGGGGTTCTCGCCGGGCGTGATGAAAAAGACGATGGCGAGGTCTTCTTCCCGACGAAGTTGCCGAACATTATTCCGGATTAACTCCAGGGAAACCTCCCGTGATTGGGCGAGAGACATTTTCGGCGTCAACCGGGCATACTTGCAGGACTCGTAGAAGCGGACCAAGTGGTCTTCCAGGCGGAAAGGCTTATGGCGATATGTCCGCGCCAGATCCGTGACCGTCGCACCCAGAACGATTCCCAGATCATAAATAGATATTTTAGCTTGTGAAGCCGGAACAAAGCGATCTCGAAAGTAAACCAATGGTTCAGTTTTTTTCATGGTTTTAACACTTGTTTTAAATTGGCTGCGCTTTGCAGCTCTGAAAATTTTGCCTGTCACTCCAGCGAAACGGCGACCCTGAAGCCGTTGCAGTCGAATCGGGCGTTAACATACATCAGGGTGAACAAATTCATCATGGCCTTGCCTCCACTTTGAAAATGTGTCCCCGGGCGTACCCATGCTGAATGTATGAACCATCCAGCCAACAGAACCAGGGGTACGAAGACATCACCAGGATATCGTCGTCACCATCCCCGTCCCAGTCGCCGATCACCAGGCGCGGGCTGTACATGACGGTCGGTGGGATCGTCAACTTTTGTGGCGGGCCGAAACGCGGATTCGCAACGGGACCGAGATTTCGATACCACTCCATTTGACCCGAGGCCGAGACGCCGATGATGTCTTTGCGCCCGTCGCGGTCCCAGTCGTAGGTAAGAGGAATGGCGCGGGAGCCGATGTTGCCAAGTTTTGCACCTGGCGTGAAGGTAGGCTTTTCGTTGGTGCCAACGTTCTCGAAATAGAAGATATCTCCGTAGGTATCTCCCACAACCACGTCTGTCTTGCCGTCCCCGTTGAAATCGAAGGCCGTGACCCCGGCGCGCGCCCCCTGCATCATAGTGAAATCCTTGATTTGGTTGATTGGAACGACCGGCGGACCAACTTTGATCGGCGAGCCGTTTGTCAGCATCAACATCTCGCCTTTGGTATCGTAATCGGGAGCTTTATTTTTGCCACG
The DNA here is from genome assembly GCA_016200005.1 of Verrucomicrobiota bacterium. Classification (NCBI taxonomy): domain Bacteria; kingdom Pseudomonadati; phylum Verrucomicrobiota; species Verrucomicrobiota bacterium. The sequence goes on from JACQFP010000048.1 coordinate 44,159, forward strand.
GTTGCGGTGCAGGTAAACGTTGCCGGGACCACCGGCCCAGAGCAGGTCCAAGTTTCCGTCGCCCTCAAAGTCGTACAGATATACAAAAGCCCACTGATCGCCATAAGGCGCGCGATGCGATATTTCCTGCCCTAGCGGGAGCAAAGCTTGCGGCGGGCCGAAGACGCCATGCGGACCCTTGCCTTGATTTAGGCGCACCGTAGGTGCGGCTTGGCTGTCGAGCGGCGAGATGATTAGGTCCAACAGGCCATCGCCATTTAAATCCATCAGTTGCGTCGCAGAAAGAGGCGAGATGCCCCACGGCGCCTCCAGAAGTTGCAGTTTCCACCTGGGCGTTCTTTTCGTGCCGACATTCTCGGCGAAATAAACCTTTGAAAATGTGGAGATGACAAGATCGGTGAGGCCCCGGCGGTTCCTGCCGAGGACGCGCGCCTGCGCGAGTATCTCATGCGGCTCTTCACTCTCATATCGCACCGGCTTTTCCGTCAGTTTAGGATGGGTTCGCGTGCCGATGTTCTCGTAATAGAGGAGAAACTTGTGGAAGGTGTCGCCGCCGCCCACGGACTGTCCGAAGGAGCCGGACAGGAGATCGAGCTTCTCATCTCCGTTCAGATCCACCGCGCACGGGTGCGCACCCCAAATCGTGTCGAGTGGCTTGCCGTCCGCTTCCAGCGGCCCGCGGAAGGTCAATTTGGGCGTACCATCGGAGTTAGTGCCAATGTTTTCGTAAAACCAGATTAAACCGGTGATATAACCTCCGAGCAGCAGATCGGGTTTGCCGTCCCCATTCCAGTCCACCACCTCGACCGATGGGGCGTAATCATGGGTGTATTGCGGGGACTCTGGGCAAGGTTTTGCCGGAACCACGATCTCTTTGCCATCGGCCTTAACATATCCTCGATAGACCAAATTGTGATGTTTATTGTCACCGACGTTTTCGTACCAAACGAGACTTGCGGCCCCTTCAATTCCGACAAGGAGATCTTTCTTGCCGTCAGCATTCCAGTCCGCAACACAAGGAGAGGACATCCCGCCAGCATTCAAAATATTTCCGTCGGCATCTAGCAAATACTCTCCCTGCGTGAACTTCGGATGAAATTCTTTCCCTTCATTTCTGTAAAGCAGGATATAACCGAAGCCGCCCCCGATGAGCAAGTCGGGTAAGCCGTCGCCGTCCCAATCCTCAACGGTGACCCGGTTGTAGAGGGTTCCAGTTAGAGAGGAATCGGTTATATCCCGCCTGGGTGAGCCGTCTCCGATAAATCCTTGGCGCGCAGCTTTCTGGCGCTGACCCTTCTTAAGCGCGTTGAAATAGACGGCATAGTACGAGATTCTGCCGCTGTCTTGCGTGTGTTCCCACACAAGTAGGCCGGGGTTCCCGTTTCCCCTGATGTTGTTGAGGAATGCTCCCCGAGGAAAGGTGGGAACTTTCTCACCAGACACGGTCTGGGCACCTGCGGTCGGGAAATCCCAAGGCAGGGACTTATCCAGGAAGCGCGAAGCCCGCTCACCCGTCGTCCGGCTGAAGGGCCAAGGAAGCCCTGGCAGCGTTTTGCCGGTCGTGGAATCGTACCGGATGACCTGAATACTGTCGAGGTCGATCGGTTGGCGCAGCTTCAGCGGAGCGAATGACTGGGAATGGCGGTCGAGGTCGAGGCAGGCAGGCGACTCGTCTGAAGAGCGCCCGTCGAGATCTGCGGGCGCAACTTCCACGAGCACACGGTACCGCAGCGTTGGCACGGCCCATTCAGGCGTGATATTTCGTCGTTCCTCCGCGCGAAGCTTCACAGCCCTGTCAGATGCCATTATGACCGCTGACTTCTTTTCTTCTTCCACCCACGCTCGATTGAATCGCGCCATGCGGACGTTCGATCCCGCCCCTGAGGTCTCCCACCAGGAGAGGACGATTGTGCCATCATCCGCCTGCGCCGCCGAGGGATAGCACGCCGTCTTGAACGAGGGCTGCTCTTTGTCCATCACAGGTTCAGCAATGGTGCGGGGCACCGACCAGGTGCGGGCTTCGTCGGCGCTGATGGAAACTACCAGGGGATACCGATTCGTAGCACTATTGTCCCAGACGCGCACAATCGAGCCGTCATTCAGCCGCAAGAGGCACGCGGGTGAGTTGAAGCCATAAAATCTGCTGGGCATGGGCTCCTCCCAGATAAGACCGCCGTTCCGGCTGCGCGTTTCGTAAGGGCGCGACGTGGAAGTGCGAACGATGGCAAACAGATCGCCGTTTTTCAGTTTGACGATCGCCGGCTCGTCCGCCCCCGCTGTTGAAACTGATGGAGGAATTGATATGTCACCCCCGCGCGTCCAGATTTTTCCGCCATCTCCCGACAGGAGGACCCCGCAGCGAGCGTGCATGGTTGCTTCCCTGCCGCTCGGCTTGCCCTCCTCTGCCGGAACGTCCCACGAGTAGCCCATCGCAACGGTTTTTTTATCCAGCCAAATCGGCACGTGCACTTTGCCGGAGACGTACTTGTGAGGCATGGAAACCCGCGCCGGCAAAGACCAGCTTGCGCCGTCATCCGCGCTGCTTGAAACCAAGGTCTCACTTTTCGCAAAAGGCGGATAGGGAGAAGGTACAAATGTGGCAAACACTGATACCTGGGTCCCTACCGGCAAGATGTTGGGATCAGCAATGTAACCTTCACGCGGACATTCCATCACCTTGACCGGCTTCGACCAAGTCTTGCCCGCATCACGGCAACGGCACAACCACACGGCCTTCAGATCCACAAACGCGCAGAAGACTGTCCCGTCCGTGGCGCGCGCGAGATTGGGAAGAAAAGATTTGTCTGGAAGTGCAGTGTCCAAATCAACCCTCTCAAATACAGGCACGAATTCTGGGCGCACGGAAGCTCCGTCACTTGTCATTGACCAAGCGAAAACGATTCCCATCAGTAAAAGTGGCGCCGACCCTGCCAGCCGGCGGGTCCATTCATCTCGTCCAGTTTGGTGGATGGAGTTCTTGGTTTCACAGGGCCATCGCCTCCAGGCCACTTGAAAGGCCTGCCCTCTCTGGCGGGCGAGTTGCCCAAGAGTCGCCACCTGAGCAATGAGTTTGCTGAGCATCTAAAAATTAAAGATTCAATTCCGCGATCAGAGACACAATGAGTCAGGCTTGACGGTTCCCCAAAGCAAACCTGTCTTGAGGTTCAGTGAACTCGCGCCCACTTCCACCGCGGGTCAGGGGCAACCCCTGAAGAATAATACTGAAAACCCAGGGAGCTGACTTTCACCGATTCCGCATGCCCATCCACCCACCCCGTGACACACCGCTTGTTGTGACGGTTGTTGGGCCGTTGCGGGTTTACCGTCCACCAGTCATCACTCGGGCAGCGGAAGAGACAACTCGTTCTCTGCGGATTCTCGTCTTTCCAGTCGTCGGGACTTTTGGCGTTTGGATTCACAATCTCGGAGGTGTCGGCCAGAGCCATTGTATCAGATGGTTTGGTGACCGAAGAAGCTTTCCAGAAGGTGGCAGGATCGACCCAGCCGGCTAATTCACCCAGACTCAAACCGATGCCAAACCCAGCACCTCTGTCTGCAGACGCTATGATGCTGGGACAGGTGAAAATGGCAGGGTTCGTCGAGGCCGAAGGCCCCATGTAGGACCGCACTAGATCAGGCCAGTCTGTCTTATCGGGTTCGTAGATTATGGCGGTCCCCTGCGGCAGGGCTCCGGCTACTGCCGCCGGCACCAGCGTATTATTATTATCTTCCGCATACATCACATAACCAATGCCGATCTGCCGCATGTTACTCAGGCACTTGATGGCCTTGGCTTTTTCCTTCGCCTTGGCCAGCGCCGGCAACAGCAACCCGGCCAGGATCGCGATGATGGCAATCACGACCAGCAGTTCAATCAAGGTAAAGCCGCGGGAGAAAACAGGACCATGGCGTGGCGGCACGGTGTTTGGCGGTGTGTCCACAAGAGGACAAATTACATCCAATCGAGATGGTTGCGATTTCCAAAACGTGTTCATTCTTACATGTTGGTTCTAGCAAACCATTGCACCGAATTGAAACCCTAACTACCGTTTTATCCTGAATTTGTTCTATTTTTCCCGCTCCAAGGTGGATTAGGAGGCAGCAAGGCCAATAGCTCTCGTGCGGCTACGATCTCCTCGGTAGGAAATCCAAACTTTGGAAGCAGACATCTCCCTTGCGATCATTATTGAATCGATAGGAAGTTGCCTTGCAACCGGTCGTCGTCTTAGCGCAGTTGTGCGGTTGAGCAGAGCTAAAATCGATCTGCCCGAAAAGGGGTTGGATCAAATGTTGGTGTCGCTTTGAGAATTAAATCCGCCGCCAATCGCCCTGTTCCGGGAGCGGATTGAAGACCTAACATCTGATGTCCCGTTGCGAGCAAAAGGTTTTCATATTTTCCTGTGTATCCAATAATCGGGACGCCGTCGGGCGTACAGGGTCTCAATCCGCGCCAAATTTCGCGGACCTCGGGATTTTCGGGCAAGGAAAGAAACTGGCGTGTTCCGGCGAGAATCGCATCGACTCGCCTCGACGTGATAGAGTCGTCTTCGTTAACGAGTTCGAGAGTTCCAGCCAGGCGGACCGAATCACCTCGAGGGGTGACTGCGATTTTTCTCTCCACCAACAGCATCGGAATTTTCGGGCCGGGAGAAAAAGACGGGACGATAACCGCGTAACCTTTGCCGCCTAAAACTGGAATGCGGAGTTTCAGTCTCTTTGCGATCGAGTGTGACCAGGCTCCAGTAGCCAAGATATATTGGTCGGCTTTCATTTCTCCCCGAGTAGTACGAACGCCGCGAATTTGGCGACCTGCGATGTGAAAATCAAACACTTCGGCACCGGCAATAATTGTTGCTCCATTTTTGACGGCAGCTTCGGCCATGGCTTTGACAATCTGCAGAGGTTCTGCGTGGGCTTCTTCCGGAAAATAAACTCCGCCTCGGATCGCTCCGGTGAGCGACGGTTCGAGTGAGTGGACTTGCGATTCATTGAGGACTCTGCCCGGAATGCCGTGTTTGGCCACAAGTTCCATTTCCTGTACCGCGGCTTGGACACCTGGGAGGCTTTGGCCCACCATGAGGAGCCCGCGTTTCTCGAAGGCGATCTGCGGAAATTCGGCAGCTAATCCCGCATAAGCGTCGAGACTATACTTCGAAATTGCGGTTAGCGCCTGAACCGACCGTGCCATGAGCGGTCCGTTCATCGAACGTAAAAAACGAATGAGCCATCTTGTCAAAAGGAAATCGGGGGACGGCTTGATGTAGAGCGGACTCTCCGGGTCGAGAAGCCAGCCGATCGACTTAAGCAACATTCCGGGCATGGGAAGGGGCAATGCGAAACAAGGGGTGAGCCAACCCGCATTACCGTAAGAACATCCATAGCCCATCTGGCCTTTGTCGATGACAGTGACTTGAGCTCCGCGTCCACTGAGTTCGCGCGCGGCAGCCATGCCAATGACGCCGCCTCCGATAATGAGGATGTCGGTTCGTGGTGACATGATTTCATTCTTACATGTTGGTTCGGCGAGTTGCGCAAGAGTCACCCCCTGAGCAATGAGTTTACTGAGCATTTGACAATTAAAGATTCGATTCCGCTAACCAATGCCGATCTGCCTCATGTTACTCAGGCACTTGATGGACTTGGCTTTCTCCTTCGCCTTGGCCAGCGCCGGCAACAGCAACCCGGCCAGGATCGCGATGATTGCAATCACCACCAGCAGTTCGATCAGTGTGAATCCAGGATGCTCAGGGCGATGCCGCGCGACGTTTCGCGAAGCACCTGCCGCGCGACGATTTAAGCCGCAGCAAGAAGTATCAGATTTGCTTGATGGCATACAAATCACGGATACCAAACGGTACTAAGAATGAGAATTGCGACTACCAATTTTTGTGAAAATTGCGCTGTTTTCGGTTCCTTTCAGGACACCTTACTTCCATCCACCAAACCAGCATTCGTCAGGATGAAGATTGGAAATGCCGAGTGGCTTGATGAATTGAAACATTGTCGAGTCTGACGACCGATACGTGTTTGCCTGTTTGTGAACGGCAACCTGAGCGAGATTGACACAAGCATAAAACCATTCAGAATCATCCAATGCAGTTCGCCAGCATCAATATGATGGGCATTCACCTTCGCACCCGGCGTGTTATTGGAAGAGAGCGGTTCTTAACGCCCGGATCAGGATTGGGTTCGACGGGCACATTGAGCAATCTCCAAGCTCGAAATCGACCATCGTGAGTTTCATCCGGCACTGCACAGAAAGCGCGTATGTCTGAAGTTGTTGTGCGACCGACCAAGTTGAGTGATCTCTCCTGGTTGCTGGACGTAAAGGAAACTGGGCAGCCTTTGACCGAACTCTCCCCCATCCGGGTCCAGAAAAATACCGTCCATTCCGGCCAACACTACGCCACGCCGACGTGTCACATGTACTGTGAATTCGGGTTCATTCTGAAAGGCGCGGGATTGTTCTTCGTGGAGCGAGAAGAGGCGGAAACCCAGCCGGGTGATGTTTTCCTCGGAGAACCCGGGGTGCCGCATTGCGGAAAGACCTTGAAATATCCCTCCGCGCATATCGTCATTTATTTCCTGCCCAGTGTTTTGATCGAAATGGGGCCGGAAAGCGAAGGTTCAAGGGTGCTCCATCGATTTACCGGGAGCCATTCTCTGAAGGAACGCCTGGTCCGGCCTCCTCCTGGGCTGCGCCGGCGTTTGAAATCGGGTTTTGAAGAGATTTTAAACGAGTTTGAAAAGAAGGATTTTGGCCGGGAGATCCGATTGCGGAATTTGTTGACCGAGCTACTTGTTGAATTGATGCGCTGGGAACAGCGCGAAGGTCGCCGGACGGGAACCATCGAAACGGAGGCGGACTGGAAGCATATCAACAAAATTTTACATTATCTCCGGGAACACTCCACCGAGCCGATTTATTCGCAGGCGCTGGCGCAGGCGGTCGGTTTGGGCGAGTGGCGCGTGAACGCATTGTTCCAAGGTGCGCTGGGGATGTCCTGGGTAAAATATCTGCAAAGCTACCGTATTCATCGGGCGGCCGCCTTGTTGAGTGAGCCCGGCAGCAACGTCACCGAGACAGCATTTGCGGTCGGTTTTGAAAGTCTGAGCCACTTCAATGCGATCTTTCGCTCCCTCATGGGTGTTTCCCCGAGCGAGTATGCGAACATCTCGGTGCAGAAGAAAGCCGATTGAATTTTGGTGTCACATTCGAGTTCAAGGATGGAGATAGGTTGAAAAGAAGCCAGGCAGCGTGGGTCACTCAATCTCCGCGATATTCTGTCCAGTAGGGGTGGAGGGGATTTCCGGATCCGTCGCTTTGCCAAAGTTTCTTGAAAGCCACCCATTCCACATGTCCATCCAGCAGCGTGACATTGGCGCCGTTGTTATGGACCTTGGGCCGGCCATCATTATACGGGAAGCCCGTGTCCCCTTCGCAGGAATCCAGCACCTTGTCATGATCCATGTCCATCGTGAACGGCCGGTACACAAGCGAGTAAAGGTACCACGTTGCGGTGTCCATGAAAATCAGGGCGTTGACGGGTCGTTTGATGCGCGAGACCTTCACCGGCGGGAGGTCGTGGCCATAATAAAATGGGCCCGTCAGCGTGCCATCGCTGTTTTGCGAGCCGAAGTTGATTCCGATCCAGCAGTTCCAACTGGCCGCGCTGAAGGCGGTGGTGAACGGGGGATTCCCGTAACTGCCGCCGGGACATTGACGCACCGGGGCGGTCATGACATCCGCACTGTAATAATTCTGCAGACCTGATTGGGTCAGCTTGGCGACGTAGGGAGCGAGATTCTGAAACAGGAACGTGGTATTGTAGTTAGGCCATGCCACGTCGGCGGCATAGGGCAGGTTGTTGTCATTGTCATCTGCGTACATGATCGTGGCGAGGGCCCACTGTTTCATGTTGGAGGCGCATTGGATGCTCTTGGCCTTGGCCTTGGCTTTGCCCAACGCCGGCAACAACAAACCCGCTAAGATGGCGATGATCGCGATGACCACCAGCAACTCGATCAGCGTGAAACCTCCGTCGCCCTTTGCGGGCTTTTGCGGACATTTCGGCGTTGTAAGCATAACGTTCAGCCTTACTTTGGAAATCACGCGACGTATAAAGCGCAACACATCAGGCTCCCTCGTGTCCACGCGACGAGTTAGAACGCAGGTGCGGACGACTCAATCTTCAAGGTACCAAAACGAGTGGACCGCCTTGCCTGCTTTATCGACCTGCCAGAGCTTTTTGAACGGTACGCGCTCTACGTGTCCATCTAGCAGCGTGACATTGGCGCCGTTGTTGTGGACCGTGGGTCGAGCATCATTGTACGCGTAACCTTGGTCATCGCCACTGGAATCCAGCACCTTGTCATGATCCATGTCCATTGTGAACGGCGTGTACAAAGGGGAGTAAACGTAATGCGTGATGGAGTCCATGAAGATCAAGGCGTCATCCGGTCTTTTGACGCGCGAGGCTCTCAGAGGCGGGGTTTTTGGCCCGTAGTAGAATGGGGCGGTGAGCGGGTCTCCAGTGCCGAAGTTGGCACCGATCCAGCAATTCCAGCCGTAGCCTGTCACGGTGGCGAACGGCGGCGACCCGACCTTGCCAGCCGGGCATTTGCGAAGGTCCCAGTTGAAGACATCCGCCGCCCCGAAGTTGGTGCCTTCCTGCGTGGGCTTTGCCACGTAGGGCGCCAGTTTCTGAAACAGGAACGGCAGCGTGAAAATATAATCGTCTGCCATATAAGGAATGCGGTCGTTGTAGTCGCCCAAATACATGAGCGTGGCGAGGCCCCAATTTTTCATGTTGGAGGCACACTTGGTGGTGTGGGCTTTGCCCTTGGCTTTTGCCAGGGCGGGCAACAACAATCCAGCGAGGATGGCGATGATCGCAATGACCACCAACAGCTCGATCAGCGTGAAGCCGCTGCGACCGGAGCCATGCCGCACGCTGTTTGACGGGTTACGCAACGTGGGTCGGTTCGAATTAAACCGAGGATATTGAGATTCGCTTTCTACATGCATTTCGCGTGCAATAAGATGGAATTCTACTGAGAATTAACTTTCAAACTACCATTTTTCGCTCAAACATACGCTGTTTTCTGAGCCTTCGATTATTGGTTCCGTCGTTCGGGGAGGCGCCTAATTGGTCGCGCCCTTTGAGTCGTAGAGCAAGCCATTGGTAGCCGCTGCGTAGTTCTTTGAAAAGGAATGCCCGCCCGCCCGCGCGATTCATCGAGGTAATAAATCCGAAGACGGCTTCGACTGGCCTACGAGGAAGCACTTGGCCATGCGTTTTCCAATCTCCAGCTTGGCATCTTTTCCAAAGTGAAGTTTGTCACTCTTGAGCGGCAAGTCTCGCGTACTCACAAAAACAATTTTGTCGTCAACACTGGCGGCAGCAACCTGTTTCTTTGTCGTAGTCTGCCGGGAGGCATTGGATTGACTCGCTGCGATTTCGCCAAGCACGGTCCGCATTCCGTCTGCCGCGCCAGGATACTGCGCGTTAATTCGGGCCGTGAGATTGGAAGCAAGCTGGAGCAAACGAATATCGGCGACCACTGCTTCGGCAGAGCTATTGCTTTCACCCTGGATATAGAGGAAGCCGCGCACGTTGAAGGCCTGTCCCTCTTTCGAGAGTGCAGCCAAGGCGGTACCCACCGTGTCCCGCAAATGACCCCACATGTGACCACGACCGGAGTTGGTCTCGAAGTTGGATTTATCCCAATAGGCATTACCACCGCCTCCCCGACACGCCTTGATGATCACAAAGTTCGTGCGCCCCGCCATGTGAAGTGTTCGGGCAAAGCCAAACTCCGGCCCCCAGAACATCGGATTCGCTCCACCGTCACCCTGTTGCAACTGGAGGGGTACGAAAGCGCCTCCTGAATCGCCGTACAGGATTGGCGGGTAATGATTGTTGGTGGGATTGACGTTCGACCAGAAAATACGAGTACTGGCGTCCCCCGGATACGGACCGGGAATGCAATCTGCGTCTTCAAGCTCGGTCGTGCCAAGGGCATTTGACTGCCCGGTCAGGATGTAGATATCCACGGGGGCGGCTGCCGTTTGCATGGCGACGAATAGACTGATCGTGACTTGTAGCATCGAACGATATGACATGATCGGTATTTCTGGCTTAAACGTGTAAAGAACCAAGCCGTTCAAGGGGCCACTTTTCGCGTCGAGATTTGCGCCTGTTCTTGGAGCCAACGGGTTAGCAATTGTTTCGGCGATGACTTGTCTCCGGCCTTCCGTTCAATTGGGTCGAGATCGTGCCCCCGGATGATCGTGCGCGCGAGGTCCTGCCGGTGGCGTTCGGCACGCTGCAGGCTCGGCGTAAACACCGACGGCAGGATGCCGATACAGTCAAACTCCCGCTTCACGTAGCTGATGCTCGAGTTGTACAGTTCACTGTAGTTTCGGATAAACCATTCCTCGTTTGTATCGGTTGCTGTTGCCGGGACGGCCACGACCACGAGGTCCGGCTTCTGTGCGCGGATGCCAGCCGCCGACTGCACGATCTTCGCCATCGACTGATCTGGCACGGCCCACGGGATCACCGTCACCTGAGCGTTCGGATTGATCCCTCGCAGCGCCTGAACGATGAACTTGTCGGCCGGCTCCATTGCAATCACCTTCACCGGCTCGCCTTTCGCGAGTTTCGCCCGCGTGAACGGAATCCCGGGAACGGGCGCCGGTACGTTTGCGAGCGAGATGCTCCGTCTTGTCATCGCACGAATAACCTCCTGCGCAATCACCTTGTGCCCATTCATGTTTGGGTGGATCCACTCGCTCATTAACATCATCCAGGCCGTCGCGTCCTTCGCACGAATGCCCTCGAATGCACGGTACACGTCGGCCACTGGCACCTTCTCTTCAGTCCCGATCTGGCGGACCATGTCTGCGTAAGGTGACAACTGCTCGAATGGCCACCCTTCACTGCCGTGGTACACCGAACTCGGAGTGCATAGCACCACTTCGACCCCGGCAGCCTTGCAGAACCTCACAATCTGTGCCTGGTTGTCATGCGACTGCTGCGCGGGCATTGGGTTGGGGTGGCGAATGTCGTTCATGCCGAACGCGACAACCACCAGCGCAGGTTTCCGATCAAGCACGTCCGCGCGGATGCGAGCCAGGCCGTTGGCAGAGGTCTGTGAACTGATGCCCGCATTGATCATTTCCAACTTTGCCTTCGGGTAATGCCGCCTCAGTCCGATGCCCACCATGTCGCACCACGCACGCGCGGCACCGGAATGGTAGTAAATGCCGGTGATGGAGTCACCGAAGCAGACGATGCGGACGGCCTCTTTACCCTCTTGCAGAAGCTGCACAGTACGCGGACAGCCTTTGTCTGCTCCACCAAAGCCTTTTGCTACAAAACCAAAGAGCAAAAATAAACAAACCAAAGGCAAAATCCCTTTTGAATGGATGGGGTGGTAAACTTCACTTTGAGATGTTGATTCAGACATTGGCTCTCTTCGGTATTTGCTTACTATACCAGTTTTCGCTATCCGCTTCTTAACGCTCATTCGTTTCCACTGGAGACTCGATCGCAGCGAAAGCCTTATCCACCCCAGTAAGGCCCAAACCGTCCGTCGCGAATCTGGTTTCCCAACTTTTTGAAAAAGTGGATTGTTCGGGGCGCCTTTTTCAAATCCAGGTTTTGAAGACGCCATAGAGTTTCTTCCTTGTGCCCGCAGCGGCTGATCCAACACCACTCAAAGACGTCCCCAACTCCAACATCCCAGAAGGTCACGCCATGAGATCCTGCCTCGTAAAGCTTGGGAAGATTCGGATAGAGAGTTCCGCTATAGAAAAGGCCGGGACTGAAGCGGATGCCCTGCGGCTGGCAAACCTCACGAAGGAATTCCAGGTTCAGTTTAGATGAACTAACCCCAAAGCCTTGCTCGGTGAAAACTTCATCCACCAATTTCTCCGCCACGAGCCGGCGCAGGTCCACTCCGTAGTTGAGATCGTCCTGCGCGGTGCCGTTGATGATGACGCTCGACGCAAGCTGCTGGCTGCTGCCGCGACGTTGTTGCTCCTGATCGAGCATCGCGCGCAATTCCCGCATGAATTTCGTGACCACATCCGAACGAAAGGAGCCGATCAGTGGATCCGATTCGGGAATTTGTCGCGGGTCAATGCCGTGTTGGTCCTGGAAAAGCTGTCGGGCAGGCGGTTCGTAAAGAACCAAAGGGTAGCCACGAGTGAAGACAAGGTTGGCACCGTCGGCGCCAAACTGAACCTGTTCCTGCAACAGGGCGATCAGGTGGGCGCGGACTTCCGGCACGGCCCAACTCATCCTCGTCACGGGCGTGCCGTCGCGGTCCTCACATCTCCACTGCGGATTATTTTGGTAAAATGGTGATTCCCAGTAGTCGGAGTACGGCTCAAAAAAACTCCAGCCCGCCGGCCGGATACCCACGTGAACCTGCATGCCGAGCTGGTGGGCGCGCTCGATCAACGCTTTGACGGGGATGATCTTTTGTTTCGCCAGCGCACGTGTAGCTTCTACAAAATGGCGGTCCCCGACACGCGGAAACATTTCTGACTGCCATCCCTTCAGGAAACCAACTTTGGTCGGGTAGTTGACCTTGTCCGCGCCAGGAGACTGCAAGATGAGTGTTCCAAAGTCGGTGTCCCGGAATATTTCCACTTGCGACAAGAGCGCAGAGGCGGTTCGCTGGCTTCGATAAAACATGTCGCTGAAACCGTCGCTTGTGGCGGTGAGCACTCGATTGGTACTGCTACCCTTCTCGGTTTCGATTCTACGGACTTCCTCCTCCGTCAACGGAATCAATTTCACATGGGTGATGCCACACGCCGCAACCACACCCGTAGTTTGCGGACGGAACAGCAACCTGCTTTCCTTGCGCAAGCGGACGGCGCGGAAGAATACTTCCTCCGAATTCCCATAATAATCGCCGAGACTGTTGAAGCGTGGAATCGAAGGTGGGTCGGTGTCGAGCCGAAGCCAAGCGGTAGTGGGGAGTTCCGGCGCGCTGAAAAGACCCACAAAGATGGCGTACCAACCTTCCAACTCCGGCGCTATTGAAAGTTCGGGCGCATCGGCCTCCGGCGGCGCCCAGACCATCTTGCCTTCATAACCATTTAGCATCCGATACGGGATGAGCTTCCAGCGTTTCCGCTTGAGAACCATATTGGACAATGCTGAACGGGGCTGGCATCGGGACAGATCAGTAATCACGATCGCATTGGTCGAATTGCTCCAGTCCGTCAAGGCGGCGCCTGCCCAAGGTTGAGCGGGTTTGACAGGTTCGCTTCGCGCGAGCAGCGGCTTCGTAATACTTGAACAAAACAGAATGGCGAGCAGCGTGAGCCGCGAGAAAGAGTTTCGCATACTAAGGCATTCCAGATTGTTGATTAGGAATATTTTCAGGGTGACGTGTTCATTTTTGCCGGATGCGGACCTCGGCGGATTCGACCAGCATGCCGGCCGGATCGGTGCCTGCAGCCGTCGAGCGGATGCGCAGATAGTTTGCCCCGGTGGTCTCCCGGCGCAGCGGAAGCGAGGCCACGCGCCTGTTGTTGAGCGACACTTTGGCGGCGCGCGTGCCCACGTTCCACTCGACCTTGAGTTCGTGCCAGCGATTCGGCGCGAGTTTCTGCTTCCCCAGTAGAAGGCCTTTCTCGTCGATGGGTAAGTTCCAGAGGCTGTACCAGAGATCTTCCTTGTCCCACGGGACCGAATAGTGATCGGTCAGTGCGATATTGGCCCCGCGGAAACCCGGCCGCAGTTGGAGGCGCAGGGACAGCGTCCCAGAGCGACCGTTGGGATAATTCCAGACGGCGCCGGCAGGCCAGTCCGCGCTTGTCTTGGCTACCTGCATCACGTGCCGGCCAGGCTGGCTGGGGTGCGGGATACGTTCCACACCTCGGCAACCGAAATAGGTCCAGTCTTCCATGTCTTCGGCGAAATCGGAGCGTTGTGCCGTCTCGTAGAGCCACCGCGGATCCACGGCCACGAGAGCGTTTCGTCCTTTGCCCTGTCCCGAACGGATCAGTATCTCGCCGTCGAACACCGCGGTGGGAAACGGATAGGCCGTTCCGAAATCTCCGCCCACAGGCGGCGGTTCGTTTCGTTTCGGATCCTTCAGCACCTCACGATAGCCGATCCAGGTCCGGCCCTCATCCTCGGAAATGGCCGCATGCAACACTTGGCGTCCGCCGTAGGCGTACGGATAGCGCAGGCAGTTGTTCCAGACGAGAACCAGTTTGCCTTCGTCGGTGCGAACCAGGCCGGCCGGCGAATCCGAGTTCAGGATACGGCTCGGCTGCGGTTCCATCCAAACGGCTCCGTCCTTCGAGAACGATTCATAGAAGCGTCCGGTCTGTCCGCGGATGAGGTTCCACAACCGGCCATCCTTGAGTTCGATCGCCACGGGTTCCACGGCACCGTAGGCCGAGACGATGTCGGGCACCTCGATCGAAAGAGGCGTTGGCGACAGATGGAAAGTCGTGCCATCATCGTCCGAGTAAACAACCGTGCAGTCGAATTGGCCGTAGGAGGTGAAGGCTGCAAAATTCGTTCCGCGGTTGCTCCAAGGACGCGAGACGAAATAGGAAAACGGCAGCACGATGCGCCCGGTCCGCGTCTGGAGGACGGAGTTCAACGCGCCGGTGTAGCCGCCCCAGATTTCTTTGGGCTTTGTCCACGACGAGCGCGCTGGGTTTGACTTCATGTGCCAGATGTCGATGCGCTGGTCGCCATAGGCGTCGAACTTCGGACGCTCCGCTTCACCTTTGCTGCCCAGCGTGTACTTGGACATTCGTACCAGGAAGAGATGGATGTTACCATTGCGGTCCACCAACGGTTCGGGGCCTCCAAAAGTGCCCGGTTTGTCGGGGAACACATAGAGGGACTGGGGCGCGGTCCAGGTACGCCCGTTGTCCGTCGAAAGGATTTCGAAGATTTGGTCATGGTCGCCGGCGGCTTTCACCATCCAGGCGCCCAAAGTCCGGTTCGGGAGGCGGACGACGATCGGGCTCTCATCCATGAGCGCGACTACGCGCGGCGGACTGCCCGCAGTCAGAGACACCGCCGTCAGAAACAGAAAGGCGAGAACGCGGACTAACATCGTCGCCAGGTTTCGTTCTCGTTCCATTAGGGAACTTCCGAAAACTACTTTTCGGAATCGGGTTGATGGTGGCAGTTCGGTTTTCGGTGTGGCTGGATTCATGGCGGCTCCTTCCGTTTGGGTTTTCATGACGTTTAATCCTGATTGCTTTGTTTCTACTCGTCGCTCAAGGGCTGGCATCGGGAGAGATCTGTAATTACTATCGCATTGGTCGAATTGTTCCAGTCCCCTAAAGCAGCGCCAGACCAAGGCTGGGCCGGTTTGGCAAGTTCGCTTTGCGCCAAAAGTGGCTTTATAAAACCTGAACAAAGCAGAGTGCCGAGCAACGTGAGCCGCGAGAAAGAGTTTCGCATTCCAAGATATCAAGATATCCCAAATTGTTGACTCGGCATTCTTCCGTTAGGTCCACATGGCGATTGATCGGGTCCTCGAGAGCGCCGAGTCATTATCCTCCCCAATACGGTCCGAAGCGCCCGTCGCGAATCTGGTTCCCCAACTTCTGGAATCGGTAAATAGTCACCGGAGCCTTTTTCAAATCCAGGTTTTGGACGCGCCATCGCGTCTCTTCCTGGTGCCCGCAACGACTCATCCAGCACCACTCAAAGATGTCCCGGACTTCGGCGTCCCAGAAGGTCACCCCGTGCGCTCCCCGCTCATATAATTTGGGGAGATTTGGGTAGCCCAGCTCCCGATAGACAATGGTGGGACTGAAGGGGATGCCCCGCGGCTGGCATACATCACGGAGGAATTCCAGGTTCAATTTATCTGAAGTGCATCCGAAGCCTTGCTCGGTGAAAACTTCATCCACTAATTTTTCAGCTACCAGACGACGCAGGTCCACTCCGTAGGTAAGATCGTCCTGCGCCGTTCCGTTGATGTGAACGCTCAACGCCAGCCGCTGGCGGTCGCCCCGACGTTGTTGCTCCTGATCGAGCATCGCGCGTACCTCTCGCATGAATTTCGTAACGACATCCGAACGAAAGGTGCCGATCCGCGGATCGGACTCGGGAATCTGGCGGGGATCGACGCCGTGTTGTTCCTGGAAAAGCTGCCGGGCAGGCGGTTCGTAAAGAACCAAAGGGTAGCCACGATTGAAGACGAGGTTCGCACCGTCCGCACCAAACTGGACCTCCTCGCGCAGGACGGCGATGAGGTGGCGGCGGACTTCCGGCACCGCCCAACTCATTCTCGTCACGGGCGTGCCGTCGCGGTCCTCGCATCTCCACTGAGGGTGCTCTTTGTAGAACGGCGATTCGACGTAATCCGTGTACGGTTCGAAGAAGCTCCAACCCGCTGGCCGGAGCCCCACGTGAACCTGCAGGCCGATCTCGTGGGCGCGATCCGTCAATGCCTTGAGAGGGTTGATCTTCTGTTTAGCCAGCGAACGTACGGCTTCCACATAATAGCGGTCGCCAACCCGCGGAAAAACTTCTGTCTGCAATCCAGCCATCACACCAACTTTGCTCGGGTAGCCGACCTTGTCCGTACTAGACTGCAAGATCAGCGTTCCAAAGTCGGTGTCCCGGAATACCTCCACTTGTGACAAGAGGGCTGAGAGCGTTCGCTGACTTCGATAAAACATATCGCTGAAACCGTCGCTGGTCGCCGTCAGGACTCGATGGGAACTATTTCTCCGCTCGGCTTCGATGGTACGGACTTCAGCTTCCGTCAATGGAATCAACTTCACGTGGGTGATGCCACACGCGGAAACCTCCCCCGTAGTTTGCGGTCTGAAGAATAGCCGGCTCTCCTTTCGCAAATGGACGGCGCGGAAGAATACCTCCACCGAATTCCCATAAAAATCGGTGCGTGCATTGAAGCGCGGAACGGACGCCGGGTCTGTGTCGAGGCGAAGCCAGGCAGTGGTGGGGATTTCCGAGGTGCTGAAAAGGCCCACAAAGATGGCGTACCAACCTTCCAAATCGGGCGCGAGTGAAACCTCGGGCGCTTTGGCTTCCGGCGGCGCCCAGATCATCTTGCCTTCGTAGCCATTGGTCATGCGATACGGTATGACCTTCCAGCGTTTCCGTTTAAGAATCATACCGGACAAGGCTGAGCCGGGCTGGCATCGAGAGAGATCTGTAATTACGATCGCCTTGGTCGAATTGCTCCAGTCATCCAAGGCGGCGCCAGCCCAAGGCTGGGCCGGTTTGGCGAGTGCGCTTTGCGCCAGAACCGGATTTGTGAAACATAAACTGAGCAGCATGACGAGCGGCGCGAGCCGCCAGAAAGAGTTTCGCATGGTACAATATTGTAAATGGCTGATTGGAAATTGCTTTTTGATGGTGCGCAAGAAAACTCCCGCTGTACGAGTTGTTTGCCTGAAACCAATAAGTCGCTTCAACTCTGATTCCCTTCTCATTTGAGGTCCCATTTCCAGCGCGGATCGGGGATGTCCAAGCTGCTCGAGCCTTGCATCCAGTACTGAAATCCAATGGTGCTGACTTTGACGGCCTGCGCGTGACCATCGACCCAACCGGTAACGCAGCGTCCCAAGTGGCGGTTGATCGGGCGAACGGGTTCGGCCGACCAGGCATCTCCTTCATCGGGGGTGCGGAAGTTATACTGTCTGTCATGATGCGTGGGATCGGCCACCCAATCGTCCGGCGATTTTGCGTTTGGATTGCCAATGAGGCTGACGTCCGCCAGATCAAGGGTTTCTGAAGAGTGTGCGATGTCCGTACTCTTAATATAGCCCGATGGACTCCCCCAGCCGGCCACCAGCGCGCTCAAACCAATGCCAAGACCCTGCTTGACTATTGGACAACTATAAAGGTCTGTCACCAGACCTCGATTTATGGCCGGTGCGTAAGGCCGGATTAAGTCCGGCCACCAGGTATTAGGATTGGCATCTTGACAAATGGAGTCCGGAGGAGCAGGCACGCCTCTTATTACATACGGCACCAGGATGTTATTGTTATCGTCGGCGTACAGAACGTAGCCAATACCGATTTGCTTCATGTTGCTCAGGCACTTTAGCGACATCGCTTTTTGTTTCGCCCTGGCCAGCGCCGGCAACAACAATCCCGCCAGGATCGCGATGATCGCAATCACCACCAGCAGTTCGATCAGTGTAAATCCACAATGGCAACGGCGATGCCGCCCGACGTTTGGCGATGCACCCGCTGCGGCATGAGTCAAACCGCACCGAGTAGCTTCAGGCTTGCTGTCTAATTGCATAGGAACTAATACCGCAGAACGGTACAGAGTATGAAAACCGCGACTACCGTTTTTCGCTGAAAATCAAGTTGTTTTCGGTCCCTTTCAGAAACTGAATTTGCTTTTTGACGCTCCACCCGACGTTTTTCACGCCGCGCGGGTTTTCAAGACCGCAAGAGAGCAGCCGTAAATGCACACCGACTGACGCAAGTGGGCTGGCATCTATCACGATTGGCAGATCGGTCTTCCGTCATCATTTCCGTTTGCTCGCGTCCATTTGCTGCCCAGCTCGGCAGCCGTGCCACTTACCGGACACGAGTCTCCACCGACTCCAACTGCATCCCGGCCTGGTCGGTTTTGCCCGCCAAGGAGCAGAGCCGCAGGTAGCACACCCCCGGCGCGCGAGAAAGTTGCCGTGCTTCGCCCACACTTTTTCTGTCCAGGAAGATGCGGCACGCACCGGCCTTGCAGTCCCAGGCCAGCCGGAGCGTGTGCCACTTCTCCAACGACAGGCGCACTGCGGTCGGCTGAAACTGTCCGGCTGCCGTCGCTGTGGCCAAGGAGCCGTCCGGCTCGATGCGCACGCCAAACCGGCCGGGTTCGGCGCGGCCGGGAAGGGAGAAGAAGTCGGTCAGGCAGATGCCGCACCCCTCGAAACCCGGTTGCAGGCGCAGCTTGAGCGCAACGTCGCCCTTCGCGCCGAACGGAAAGTTGAGAGATGCGCCGGCGGGCTTGTCCGCGCTCGGCTTGCGCAGCGATAGAACCTGCGCCCCCGCGCGCTCGGGATGAGGGATCGTCGTGACGCCCTCCGTGCCGAGAGTGACCCAGTTGCTCAGCTTATCTCTGAACGTCTCGCTCAGTCTGTTCTCTTGCAGCCAGTCGGGGCGCACCCGCAACCAACGGCCTTTCCACTCGCTGTCGGCATAGCTGACCACGATGGCGCCGTCGGCCGCCTGCGTGAGGTAGGGATAG
The DNA here is from genome assembly GCA_016200005.1 of Verrucomicrobiota bacterium. Classification (NCBI taxonomy): domain Bacteria; kingdom Pseudomonadati; phylum Verrucomicrobiota; species Verrucomicrobiota bacterium. The sequence continues at coordinate 63,398 of JACQFP010000048.1, forward strand.
GTGACCTGGCTGCCTCCGGGCGCAATGCGCGCGATCTCGCGATAGCCGCGCCAGGTTTTGCCATCATCACGGCTGATGGCCGCAGTCAGCACCTGGCGGTCGTAGTTGACGGCCGTCGGACCCATGCAGTTGTTCCAAGCGAGAACGATCCGCCCATCGCGCAGGCGAAGGAAGCCGCCGGGAGCGTTGGAAGATACGAACCGCGAGGGCACCGGCTCGGTCCAGGTATCGCCGTCATCGCGCGAGAAGGCTTCGTATTGGTGCCCTGCTTGCGTACGGATCAGCATCCATACCCGCCCGTCGCTCAACTCGATCACCACCGGCTCGCAGGCCCCCGACTCCAGCGCGCCGCCGCCGGTGTCCACCACGCACTCCCCACGCGACGGCCGCCAGGTTCTGCCGCCATCATCGGACAGCGACAGGTTGCTCACAAAGCGCCCGGTCTTGCGGTGCGAGTAGTAGCTAACCGGAAGTAGGATGCGCCCGCTTCTAAGCTGAATCACGGAGTTCACCGCGCCGGTATACTGGTAGCCGAAGTCGCAGTGCTGCGGGGCCGACCAGGTCTTGCCGCCATCGGTGGACATCACGTGAAAGGCATAGGACTTGTAGGCATCCCAGTTCCCAAAGTTTTTCAGATCGTAGCCGAAAAAGTGGAGACCGAAAAGGTGGATGGTCCCGTTCCGGTCGCAGAACGGCATCTGCCCCAAGTAGGCCCCCTTCTCCTTGGGGAACTCGAACAGAAGTTGCAGCCCGGTCCAGGTGCGCCCATTGTCGAAGGAGTAGCGGGCGAACGCCTTCTGGGGGATGTCGGGGTTGGCGAGAACCTGCGGGTCGTCGCCTTCGACCTTGCCCTCGGTGTGCCAAGCCATCAGCCGGCCATCGGGCAGCGCGGTAGCCCAGCCCATCTTGCCGTCGGCCCGAACCGCCTCGACCCCGGTTGCCGGCTCCGCCAACGCGGGTAGGAGCATTGCCGCCAGGATCGTGATGATTGCAAGCACGACGAGGCGTGCAATCAGTGTAGAACCGGTGTTGTTCATCACGAATTCGTCTTGTCCGAAGTTTTCACAATTGGGAGGAGGTGGCATTGTCATCGTATTTTGATTCCAGGTCCGAGGTCATCCGCGTCGCGGTCAGCGGCATCGGTCGGAGAAACTAAACCATTGCTCCCAATCCAATTGGATATTGAGAAACTGGGAATGGGTCGAATTGCTGTTATTGGAGGGCATGATGTCCGCCATCATCCGCTTGCCGTGCTTTTTGAGCAGGGCCTCGGCGTCTCACAGAAACCGGGTGTAGTATTCTCGATGCAAAGGTTTTGGTTTCTTCAACTTCTGTTCCCTACTTATCTGAGATCCCATTTCCAGCGCGAATCGGGGTTATCCAAACTGCTCGTGCCTTGTATCCAGTACTGAAATCCAATGGTGCTGACTTTGACGGCTTCGCCGTGACCGTCCACCCAACCCGTAACGCACCGACCCAGGTGGCGGTTGATCGGGCGAACGCTATCGGCAGCGCCTGACCAGGCCTCTCCTTCATCCGGGGTTCGGAAGTTCCACTCTGGGCGTACGTTGTCACCCGACATCGGATTGGCCACCCATTGGTCTGGTGTTTTCGCATTGGGATTGCTAACCAAGCTGACGTCCGCCAGCACGAGAGTCTCCGCCGGGTTGCGGACGGAGGTGGATTTAACTGGCTCCGAGAGATTCGCCCAGGCACTCAGCAGCAGGCTCAAACCAATGCCAAGGCGTTGCTTGAGAATTGGGCAATTATAAACGTTTGTGGCCGGGTTGTAGAGCCGGATTAAATCGGGCCAATAGGTGTTGACCCCTCCATCGTCAATAATGATATTCCCCGGCGGAGGTTTCACGCCTAATAGAATTAACGGTACGAGGTTGTTATTGTTATCGTCGGCGTACATTACGTAGCCAATCCCGATTTGCCTCATGTTGCTCAGGCACTTTACCGCCAGGGCCTTTTGTTTCGCCCGGCCCAACGCCGGCAACAACAATCCTGCCAGGATAGCGATAATCGCGATCACCACGAGTAATTCAATCAAGGTAAAGGCAACGACACGCACGGATTGTTTGACGAACGGATGCATGCGGCCCGGCTCACCCGCAATTCTGCTTTTGTGATTTGCATTCATTCAATCTGCTGTTTCTCCACGAACAATGCCCCACGAGCTGGCTTCCAGGCGAGGTGTCAATTTCCGTCTTGTAAAGTTTCTAGTCTCTTAAACTTTTGTTTCCTGCTCATCTCAAGTCCCATTTCCAGCGCGGATCGGGGCTGTCCAGACTGCTCGATCCTTGTGCCCAGTACTGAAATCCAATGGTGCTGACTTTAACGGACTCTCCGTGACCATCCACCCAACCCGTAACGCAGCGTCTCAAGTGGCGATTGATCGGGCGAACCGAATCATAGCCGGAGTTCCATCCAAAGTCAGTAAAAGGCACCCAGAAGTTGTACTCTCGGCGTACATCGGCAGCCGTCGGATTGGCCACCCAATCGTCTGGAGACTTGGCGTTTGGATTGCCAACCAGGATGACGTCCGCCAGAGCAACGGTCTCCGAAGGGTGGACGATGTCGGTGGACTTGACATAGCCTAACGGACTCATCCAAAACGCGCCACTCAGCATCACGTTCAAACCAATGCCTAAACCCTGCTTGAGGCTTGGACAATCATAAAGATTCTTGGCCGGAGCATAGGGCCGGACTGAATCCGGCCACGAAATATCAGCCGTTGGGACGATAGCGTTTGTAGGAGCGGGCACGCCGATTATGACGTACGGCACCAGTTTGTCATTGTTATCATCCGCATACAGAACGTAGGCAAGGCTGATCTGCTTCATATTGCTGAGGCACTTTGTTGCCACGGCCTTTTGCTTCGCTTTGGCCAGCGCCGGCAACAACAAGCCCGCCAGGATCGCGATGATCGCAATCACGACAAGTAGTTCAATCAAGGTAAAGGCAACGACACGCGCGGTAGGTTTGACGAACAAATGCACACCGCCTGGCAACCCCAAAATTCTACTTCTATAATTTGCGTTCATTCGATCTGCCGTTTCTCCACAAACAGTACCCCCACCAGATGGCTTCCCGGCGAGGTGTCAATTTCTGACAGGAAGCTTCACCATCCCGGTAAATAAAACCACCGTTTTTACAAATAAAATCACCGTTTTAGACAAAGTATTTGTAGTCGTTCAACACTCGATTCCCGTTTCCCATCCGGTTGTTGATCAACGTGGCTCTTGGAATTGATTCGCATTTTGAAAGGTGCTCATGCAGAACCGAGAAGTGGAGGCAGTTTGCTTCAGTGTGAGGCTGAGTAAACATCTCCGAAGCGGCTTTTTGAAAAAGCGCGGATTATTCGACGAAAAAGAGTGGTCTTCAAGAATGTCGGGAGCAAATATAAAAAAAACACACCATTACCAACAACGAAAATACATTTTGATCGCCAGCCTTTGCTGAGAGATGAACAAAAATGCAAATCTCCCAACACTTTGCATTGAGCTATATGAAAAAAAAGCCCGCAAGAATTACCACCTCACAATCCCTGCCCGCACAGAGCCGACATAAGCCGCAGTCCGGAATGCTTTTATTTTTATGATAATTCAAAACACACGCCGTAGTTTTCTGAAAACTGTGGGTGGCTTAGGATTCGTGCTCGGCACGCACCCGCTTTGGGCGTTCGCAAACTCGCGTTCTCGCCTGTCCCCGCAGGAAGTTAAGGCGCGCATTCGCGGACCCATTCTGACGCTGCCGACACCCTTCACCGCCGATTTCAAGGTGGATTATGCCGGCGTTCGCAACCTGGTTAAGTTGGGACTGGCAAACGGCATCGGCGTTTACGAACTGACGGCTGGGAACAGCCAGTACAGCGTTCTTAGTTACGATGAAGTAAAGAAGTTGACGCGTGTGTTCATCGAGGCGGTCGGCGGACGCGGGATTGTCATCGCCGCGACGGGTCCGTGGTGGACTGGGCAGGCGGTGGACTATGCTCGCTATGCCGAATCGGTGGGTGCTGACGCTGTGCAGGTGCTGTTGCCGCCCGGCGGATCGGACGAGGGCTACGTGGAACATTTCCGCAAAATCGCCGCGGCCACAAAGATCGCCATCGTGCTACAAGGCGACCCAAAGCCCGCGCTGATCGAAAGATTCGTTCAGATACCGTCCGTGGTGAGCATGAAAGAGGATGGCAGCGAGGAGTACTACGTCGAGATCGTGAAGAAGTTCGGGCAGCGGCTCGCCATCTTCTGCGGCGGTCAGAAGCGACGGTATCTCGTGGGCCAACCCTACGGTTCGCCAGCCTACTTCAGTTTCTTCATCACCTTCGCGCCGGAGATCGCCGTTCGGTTCTATCAAGCGATCCAGAAGAATGACCTGGAAACGGCGCGCGCCATCGTCGAGCGCTACGAGAAGCCGGTATTCGACTTTTGCGGTGCCGGCCCGCGCGGTTTCCACGCTTACTGGCACGGCTTGCTGGAACATTTCGGCGTGGCGAAGCGATATGTGCGTCCACCTGAGGACAGTTGCACGGACGAGGACATGCAACGTGTGGCCGCGCTTTGTGAACGCCTGGGCTTGAAGCCAGTTAAGCGCTAGACTGACCTACAAGAGTTTTTATGCGATTCACCAACGACTCAGCTCGACTTCTCGCAACCATTTTTCTTTTTACTGTCGCCGCTGGGCCAATTTCGGCATTTAGCCGAGGAAACTCTGCTCAGCAAGCGGCCACAACACCGACATTTGTTTCACATCTGAAAGAAGTGTCACGGGTGGCGAAATTGCCCGACGGGAAATTGATAGCTGTTTTCACGCGGGACGCGGGTGGCACGCCAGAACTGGTGGCGCGCTACTCCACCGACAACGGTCAAACGTGGGGGGATATTCAGTCGCTCATGCCACTGCCGAAAGATGAGAGCGCTTGGGGCAGCCCGGAGCCGCTGGTAGATCAGAACGGCGAGCTGCATATCTTTTTCCTCAAAGCTCGCAATAAGTTGCCGTCTGGTCTGGATATCGACATCTGGCACACCAAATCCAGCACTGGACGAACAAGTTGGCGTGCGCCACGGCGGATCTGGGAGGGCTACACCGGCGCGCTCAATTGCGTCATCCAGATGCGAAATGGTCGCATTCTTCTGCCCTTTTCCTACATGACAAAACGGAGCTGGGCTGACCGTGGGGAAGGGTTCGACGCTTTCACTTACATGGGCAGGTTCAACTGTGCGCTTCTTTACTCAAACGATCACGGAGACACGTGGCAACAATCACCTTCTCACCTGAAGGTCACGGCCCCCGATCTTTCCACCGAGGGGGCGATCGAGCCGGTGGTCGTGGAACGCAAGAACGGTCAAGTCTGGATGCTGCTCCGCACGCAGCACGGGCGCTTTTACGAATCGCTGTCCGACGATGGAATCACCTGGTCCAAACCGCGACCGACGCGCATCTTATCCTCGGATTCTCCGGCGGGTTTGGTGCGGCTCGACGATGATCGGATCGTGATGTTCTGGAACAATTGCCTGCGGTTTCCGTATGCGTATGGCGGACGGCATGTGATGCACGGTGCAATTTCGTCGGACGACGGAAAGACCTGGCGCGGATTCCGCGAAGTGGCGCGAAACCCCCGGCGTCACGAGCCGCCCCCTCCGCGTGGCGATCACGGGGCGACCTACCCCATACCCTGCGCGATCAACGACGGCAAGATCATCACCTCGACTGGACTGCCCACGAACTACAACTTGTTCGTTGACCCGGCGTGGTTCTACGAAACCTCGCAGAAGGAGAATTTCGCAAACGGATTGGAGGAGTGGTCGGTCTTCGGCGTCAAGGGGGTTGAACTCGCGCCACATCCGGACAAGTCAGGCGCGCGCGTGCTGTCGCTTCGAAAGACGGATCCTCATTGGCCCGCGGGAGCAGTCTGGAATTTTCCATCTGGCCCAAAAGGGCGATTGCGCCTGCACATCTTGCTGAGACCAGGTTTTGCAGGAGCGCGCATCGGCGTCACTGACCATTTTTCGGTCCCCTTCGACGATCTGGATGAGTTTTTTAATCTCTACAATCTTGCCATCAGTCCTGCGGGCACCATCGGGAAGGGAAAACTGACGCCCAACCGCTGGCACACGTTGGAGTTGAAGTGGGACATGGGCAAGCGACGGTGTCTGGCTTCTGTCGATGGCCGCCAGATCGCCGTCCTTCCACAGGGTCGGGAGAGTTTGGGTGCAAACTATCTACGGCTCATCTCAACGGCGGAGACGACCGACCCCGCCGGGCTGATGGTCGATGCGATCGATGTGAACGTCACACCGGAATGAGAGGCAGCCCGCGCCGGATCAAATCAATTTTGTAACTTGCAGCAGGTCTCGACTCGACTTCCTCTACTATCGGAACAGCTGTTAAATCCGCTCAACGTATTGCGTTCGACGCTTTCAGTAACTCAGCCACCTTTACACTAAAGCACGCATCGGAGCGGTGTCCGCCCCTGTCCTCGCCACCGAGGGAGTAAACAGAATCACCCGCGCGTACCAGGCCAACCAGCGCGGCAATCGGCAAATCTATCGTCTTTGTGTAAGCATCCCGCTCCGTGTCGTAGATGAACGCCGCTGCGGTGAAGCCTTCCGGTTGACCGCCATAGCCGCCGGCAATAAGAATTCGATGTTTATCCAGCTTGACCGCGGATACGCCGCGCACGGCGATGGGATAAGGGTGCAAACCGCGCCATTTGTCTTTTCCGGCCTCGAAGGCCCAAGCAGCACTGAGATTGGCAATCTCGTTGACCGGATCCGGCGTTACCCCGCCGAAAACAAACAATTCACGACCCACGACCGCGCTTGCCGCCAGACCAAAGGCGACGCTTCCCGGAGGTTGCAAGGCTGAAATGTTGCCGCGATCGAGATTCAGCCGCACTCCGCTTCTGTGAAAACCGGTGAGTTTCGAGGCGTCGAGGCAGCCGCCGAAGATGAACAGATCCTTGCCAACCATACCCCCTACAGCCACCACGGCATCATCTTTTAATTCGCCGATCCGTTTAAGTTCCAAGGAAGGTTTTATGCGCCACACCTCCTTGCGCGGCTGAGCGCCATCCGTGCCTCCGGCGATGATGAGTTCGTCGTTCCACTCAGCCGTCACAGCGTAGGCCAGCGGATGCGGCAGTCGGCCCTTCAACTCCCATTTTTGTGACGCGAGATCAAAAAAACAGATAACGTCGAGCCAATGTTTCGTGCCCTCCTTCCAATTCGTGCCGCCAACAACGATGATTTTCCGATCAACCACGCCGCAGGCAAAGCCGCCGTTGGGGGTGGGAAGCGGTGGCAGTTGTTCCCATCCTGCAAAAGCATTGCTCGCGATCATCAATGAGACTGGCAACCAGAGTTCACTTTTCATCGTCACCATTCACCGGCACACCAGTCGAAACATTACATCACAAAACGAACTGTCCGTTCGTCGCAATAGTAAAAGTCGCGCTGCCGACCGGCTTTGCGCTGGTTTCGGACTGCCGTTTTGTCTGCCTGACATGATTACCCATCGGTGCCCAGCAATCCGTCGAGTTGCGCACCGCTTTTTTTCAGGTCGTTGTGAATAGCCCAGAACTCACTGCCGAGCACAAGAAACTTACAACCCATGTCCACGACGATTTTTGCGTCTTCAATCGTGCCGACAGGATAGCCCCACGGCTTGTTGTGTTTCTGACACGCTTTAATCGTCGTCTCCAATGCGGTTCGCAGCTTGGGCTCTTGCAGCGAGCCCTTGCAGCCGAGTCTCAACGAGAGATCACTAGGTCCGACGAAGACAACATCCACGCCTTCGACAGCCGCAATGGCTTCAGCGTTTTGCACCGCGAGGGGTGTTTCGATCTGCACGATCAGGAATGTCTCGCGGTTCGCACGGTGGGGATAGTCGTCTGGTTTGTTCACCCAAAATCCTCCATCCATGCCGGCACCGTCGATGCCCCGGTCGCCGAGCGGGGGAAATTTGGATGCCGTCACCAGTTGGCGCGCACGATCCGCAGTGTTCACCTGCGGAATCATCAACGCGGTGGCGCCGTCTTCAAGCAGGCGTGCCAGACCCGATTTCTCCAGCGTTGGTGTGCGCCAAAGGCAGTCAATATCCGCCAGGTGATGCTGCACGATCATCGTTTCGATTTCACGCGGGTTCCAGTTGCGGTGTTCGCCGTCCACCCAAACACCGTCATAGCCGAAGCTTGCAGCCATGTGCGGGAAATAAGAAATGGAGTTGCCGGTGACGCAAATACGCGCGACCTGACCTTTGCGGAGTTTTTGAAGGACTTTTGAAGTTCTCATGCGTGTCTCATATTCATAGAGGAGGATTCTACAGAGGACAACAAGCCATACTACCGTTATTTGTGAAATCTTACGCCATTTTCATTCCTTTTCAGCGACGATCCTTGTGCCGCAAAAGTCGTGCTTCTAACCTTGCCGCGCTAAGCTAAGGCGACCTACTTTTCATCCAATGTCTTGAGTAATCTCGTGGAGAGACTCTCATGAAGGATCGAAAAACTGAATTGAAATGGCTCAGACTTTTGAATTAATCCGTTTGTTTCCTCAATCGATTTTTTTGTACATTATTACCACGGCTCCGGGCTGATCGTTGATTTGCACTTTGAGGCCGCCATCCATCAACTCTCGACCCGTCGTTTCGGTCTGGCCGGCATTATCGAAATCCGTGAAGGAATATTTACGGTCCGGTTGGAGTCCGTGCAATTTGAATCGGGCTGACTCGTAAGAGCTTTCACCCCTTCGGAAGACTTGAATCATTCCTTGATTCCGATCCGGTCGATCAAATTGCCATGCCATCCAGACATCATTCGACGTGCTGTAAGGAGTAAGAGGATAATAATCGCCAAGGTAGCAGGGCCCAACCTGCCGCAGCTCCCTGGTCAACTTCCTGAGTCTTGCGTAGTCGAGGTCCTTGCGCCGGACGTCCCAACAGGCGGTAACACTTGCTGCCATGTCACTGCGAAATACATACGGATCGACTTTATCGTCAGGGATATTGGCTAGCTTAGATGGGCCAATCAGCGTCCCTGTCCCGTGATAGGGGAACCAAAAGGAAATACCGTAAGTATGACACTGTTCCCCGATGGGTTCGAAAACATAATCGCTTCGAAGCAAAGGCACTGCCCGCCTGAGTGTTTCAAGGTCGTTTCGTCTTCCTCCGCTGGCGCAGGAGTCGATCAACATATTGGGATGTCGGCGGCGCAATTCATCCCAGTACGCCAAGTAGCCGGTCACGTAATGATTTTCTGTAATGCCCTGGCGATCTGGCGCGTCGTTGTGGTGCCAGAAATAATCCAGATCGGTGTTTAGGTCCTGTCGATAGAGGTCAATTCCCTCATGCTTAATGATTTGATCGATATGTTCGATCAGCCAATGAAGTGCCTCGGGATTACCCAAGTTCAACAGCCGCTTATGCATAATATATTCCTTGGCGCCCGTAAAGGTCGGAGGTGTTAACAGCCACTCCGGATGGTTTTCGAAAAGCCACGTTCCTTCCGTCACGCGCTCCGGTTCGAACCATACAATGTTCTTGATGCCTTTCGCATGCGCATGGTCGGTGATGGCGCGCAAACCATTTGGGAAACGCTTTTTGTCCACCTCCCAGGTCCCGGTGTTCAACCACGTGCCGTCATTCTTGTACCACCCCGCATCCATCCACCAATAATCGATTTTTAATCCTTCTTCCAGATAGCGATCGATGAACAGCTTTTGGTTGCCTTCGTTGGCATTTATCATTTCCCCAAATTGCTGAGAACTGCATCCCGCCAATTGCGGTGCCGGAAGTTTGCCACCGGGGCGTGGGAGATTGTGCGCGATCATCCAGCGACGCCAAGCGTTCTGTGCGTTCAGCCAATCCCCTCGCCAAAACTGCAGGGCAACAAGGGGGCCGCGAATCTGCTCTCCAGGTTGCAAGTAGAAATGGGTCAACTCCTGCCCGGCCCAAATACGAAGTCCCTTTTCTTCACGGGAGAATTGTGCCGCCCACTGACCGGGCCATCCCACTGCGAGGATGACTCCCGATTCTGATCCAGCGACGTTGAAATAAGGCAGGTCACTACCCGATGGACGCCCACCCGCCGCGGTGATCCGCACTCTAGACTTCAAAGACAATCGAGTTGCTCGCGGGCGGTAATCATCCACCTCCGCCGGGCTGCCCTTAAAATGGTGGAGAGTCATATCTCCTCCGCCAAGGTCCTCAAAACCCACGTCTAGCGCTTGGATGTCCTGTAGAATAGGGCTGTTCGTCTTAGCCGTATTGGTAAAGTAAACCGTCCACTCAACAACGGGAAAATCCCGGTATTCAACTGCCACACTACGCAGAACCAAACCTGAGTTTGGATCTTTAAAGGTAATCGTATGTTGAACGCGATTTTCATCCAACGCTTGCGACCCCCGGTTTGATTTCCACAGTTTCAATATTTTGGAAGAAGGTTCTCCGCCATGGGTGAACGAGATTGGAGGGGTGGGCGAGTCGCCACGAAACTTTTCTTGCACCCAGTTGGCCGCCCGGGACACTTCAGTGGAAACGTCATTCGTGGCAAGCGAAACCGTTCCCGCAGAAAACCCCAATAGCGTAAGAATCCGGATGACATTATTCATCGGTTGTCATTTTGCACCCCGCAGCGTCGATGAGGCAGAGCCTCACCTCGCCCCCAAGGTCCATTTCCATATTTTTGGAATAGTGTGATTTGTGTACGTGTCGCATTCGGCACCTCTCAACACCTCTTGTTTTCACTAAATAATCAGTGTTTTTGCCGGAATTCGTCCCAAGCCGCTGTCTGCCCGCCTTCAAACTGGATTTCCTCTCGCTGATCGAGCGTTCGGCTGATATTCGCCCGGCTTCAATTTCATTGCTGGCAAACTGCAACCCGGACTGTTCGACAGCTTGAATGCGTCGTCACTGAAACACACCGTCCCTTCGCCAATTTGCGACGTATCCAAACCACTTCATCATTGCCACTGTTAGGGTTGCGGCTTATTAAGAACAGATCATGAGTCAATCCAACGTATTGCCCTATACCGATGCCAAACCAGTTGGTGCAGGAGATTTTTACTTTGCGATCAACGCCACCTTTCGTTTCATCCAGAAGCGGTTTGGTATGGATCAACTCCGCCAATATTGGAGGGATCTGGGATCAAGCTATATGGCGCCCGTTGCAGCGGGTTGGAAGCAACACGGCCTCTCGGGTGTGGCGGAGTACTGGCGCGCGTTCTTCAGAGCCGAACCGGGTGCGGAGGTGGCAGTGACCTGCACGGAGGACTCCGTGGTCCTCGAAGTGAGAACGTGTCCCGCGATTGCGCATTTGAGAAGACACAAGCGGGAAATCGTCCCCTGCTTCTGTCAACACTGTTATTTTCTGGGCGAGGCGACGGCAGCGCCCGCGGGTCTTACCGTTCGAGTAGAGGGCGGCAACGGCAGTTGCCGACAAACCTTCTTTCGGCAAAGCGGGGCGATTCCCAAACAAGATCTCGCTAAAATCAGGGAGGCGAAATGTTAGGGGTTTACGATTTTTGCGGTCATTACGAATGGACCTTTGAATGGTTGCGCAAGGAGGGTGGCGAACCGTTGGTCCGTCAGTTTTGGGATGAAGCGATCAATCAGGATTCTCAGACTCATGCTGCAGAATTGATTTTGCAAAAAGGCTTTGAAGGCATGAAGGAGTATTGGCGACACACACTCCAGGAGGAAGCCGCTGGTTATCACACCACGTCCGCCGGAAATGTCTTTCGCATTGATATGCATGAGTGCCCTTCCAAAGGTTTTCTGATCCGCAACAAGCTCGAACAGTACCACGATTATTGCGATCATTGCATGGGCTGGATCGGGCCGCTGTTGAAGCGTGGCAAATTCGTTGTGGACCACCAGCATAATCACCGGGGTCAGTGTTGGTGGGAGATCCGCAAAGAAGCTGACCTGACAAGCGCTTCGGCACCGGGGCAGCTCGCGGGACATGAGGACGTCCGGTTGAGGCCAGATTGGAAACTTCCTGGTAAGCCGATGGATACTTACAAGCGAGCCAACGACCCCGAAGATAAATCCTCAAAAGCCGACTGCTCAAAACCTTGAAGTTGAACCCGACGTGCGCCTTCGCCCGGCCTGAGGGACACTTGGCGGGTTGTTTGTAACGCAGGGTTATTACGCTGGCTCTGGCCTGCCTTCGCTTTGAATCACAAGCTAAGTACCCTTTATCCCAACGCGGTTCGATATCTTCGGCGATGCTTTCGGTCACCCAGACGTCCGTGCGTACCGTCTGCAGTATTGATTCGGGGATGCGGGGCGTTACCGGCCCGTGGAGCACCAGCCGCGTTATGAACCGTTGCCAGGAGGCGAACGAACCGTCCACCGTGATGGCGTGCATGTCGATGCGGTGCTTGGCAGCGATCACCTCGGCGGGACCAATGGTCGCAGCTTTCGGCGGCACGGCGGCGAGGTCTCCGCTCATGCCGAAACTGCCATGCAGTGAGTTCTGTGCAATCGTAAATGGACTGAGCGTGCAAACCCGCGGACCCATTTTCTTCCATTCTTCAAGGCTGCCCGCAAACTCCGCTGCGTCCGGCTCGATGAACGCGAGATGACCCGTCCAGCCCGGCCCGCTATAGCAAATGTCGGCGCCACCCAGGTCAGCGATCATTTTACCATAGTCTTTGATGTTCCTGGTGGTCGGGCCTTGGATCTGGTTCTCGGGCGGTCGCAGCTTCGGATCAATGCTCATGTAGAAATGCTTTTTGAACGAGTGCAGGAAGCCGAACTCCCAAGTCTCGGGTGCAATCTCGCCATGCTCATTCGCGTACTCGTCCATGTTGAACGTGTACAGATGACGGCAATTCACCTGAAACTTGTTGATCAGGTGAGCGACGCGGCTGTACGCGGGCCAGGGGTTCGGCAGGATCATCACGAGGCGCCGCTGCTCGTCCGCGGAGGTCTTGATGCGATGAAATAGATCCGCCAACCATAAGAATTCCATCTCCGAATCTTGGACGATCGCGATTTTGAAATCAGGGTTCGAATGCTTCGTGATGTGCTCTTTCTTGATGCGGCGGACACGCTCGATGACCGCACGGACCCGGAACGGAACCAACTCTGAGGGACTGAACTCAAACAAGGTTTTTTTCACCTTCATAGACACATTCTCCATCGATCCAAGTTTTGACGGGCCTTAAATCGGCGTTCCACAACACCAAGTCCGCAGCCGTGCCGACTTCCAGCGTGCCTTGGGTCTCCAGGCCGAGTAATCGGGCAGGATTTGCCGTGCCCATCGCCCAGACCTGTTCGGCTGGCAGATCGAGCCAGCGCAACAAGTTCGCAATTCCGCGATCCATCGTCAACGCGCTGCCCGCCAGAAAATTCTTCTCCGCATGGCGTGCTCCGTCGCCGTCACGGACGCGGACGGGGTAGCCCCACGGCGTATCGTAAACGCCGGGCGGCAACCCGGCCCCGACGTTCGAGTCTGAGATCAGCGTAACACCCTGGAATCCCTTCGCCGCCACTGCCGCCCGGATGGCCATTGGATGAACATGAACTCCATCCGCGATGAAATCCACAGTCACACGCCGGTCAGCCAGCACGGTTTCCACCACTCCCACGGGACGCACTCCCGGATCGGTTTCGGGCGGCACCGGAAACACGTCGTAGAAATGTGTCGCGTGTGTCGCGCCCGCGTCAATGGCCGCGAGCGTTTGCTCGGGCGTCGCGCGCGTATGCGTGAGAAAGACGCGGATGTTCTGTTCCCGCAGTCGCCGGATGATGGGTAGGATGTTCGGAGTTTCGGGGCTGACCGACATTACTTTCAACCGCCCGCGGCATGCGGCAACCATTTCCACCAACAATCCGATGTCTCCGTTGACCGTGGCACAGGCCGCGCCCGTGATGGCCACGAACGGGCCTTCCAGATGCAATCCAACGATCCGCACTCCGCGCGCCGAAGGAACTGCATTGGAAATTTGCTCCAACTTTTCAAGAAAGCCTCGTCCGATTTGCGGCACCACCGTTGGCACCACAGCCGTGACACCGAACCGCCCCAGCACCGCGCCCGCACCGTGCAGGGCCGCTTCCCCCGTCTCGTAAACGTACTGCATGATGCCATGCGTATGCACGTCGATCAGTCCCGGCGTGAGCCAGCCACCGTGACCATCCACCACGGTCGTGTCAGGCGGGGACTCGGCGATCGTGGGGCCAACGGCCGCAATCCCCCTTTCATGAATGAGAAGCTGGCCCGGGTAAATGCGCGTGCCAGGTTCGACAATGCGGACGTTGGTGATGAGTTGCGCGGCCATATCAAATTCTGCTTGTCAATCGTTTCGCACATGCATAATGTTCGTTTCGCACAAATCGTGCAAGCTCAATGTTGGACTTAAGTGAACGACAGGAAAAGATTCGAACCCTCCTGACCACCCAGGGGAGGTTGAGCGTCACGCGCCTGGTCGAGCAAATGGACGTCGCCGCCATGACCATCCGCCGCGATCTCATCGCGCTGGAAAAGGCGGGGTTGCTGACCCGCACGCACGGCGGCTGTGTATTGCACTCGCCATTTGTTGCCGAGCTTTCGTTCCCGGTAAAGCAACGTCTCCGCCAGGAGCACAAAACTGCCATCGCAGGCGAGGCCATCCGGCGCCTCAAGCGCGACGAGACGGTCTATCTGGACACGGGCACGACTGCATTACAGGTTGCCCGCACGCTCCCGCCGGACCTCGCCTTGCAGGTGTTCACGAACAACCTGCGAATCGCAATGGAGCTTTTCGGCCGTACCGGTATAACGATCACGGTTTACGGTGGCGTCATGGCCCACAAGAACCCCGACCTCGCGGGCGAGATGGCGCTCGCTCAAATACAACAGTATCGCCTCGACGTCGCGATCGTCGGAGGCGATGCGCTCGACATCGGCCGAGGTGAGTTTTACGGCGCGGACGCGCGCACGGCCTTGTTGTCACGCGCCGCCCAGAAGCAGGCCAACCGTGTGATCGTCGTCATGGACAGTTCCAAGTTCGGCAAACGCGGCCTCGCCGTAGCCGGCCGGCTTGGCCCGGGCGTAACGATGATCACAGATAATGAAGTGAACCGCAAAGACCGGGCGATCCTCAGACGAACGGGCGCAGAGATGGTGTTTGCAGCCACACCTTCAGCAAATTCAAAATGACCACCGCCATCCTCACACCATCCCGTCAGAAGAAATCCGCGACCAAGCCGGGCCGATACAATCCGTCACGCTACCCCGTGGACTTGCGCGAATATCCGAAGATCGTAACTAAGACGCTGCCCGGGCCGAAGTCCAACGAGTGGCACTCGCGTTGCACAAAACACTTCAAAGGTCTGAGCGGCCAGGTGAAACTGTTCCCGGTCGCATTTGAGTCCGGCCAGGGGTGCACACTCCGTGACGTGGACGGAAATCAGTACATTGATTTCAGTTCTGGCATCTACGTCACCACGCTCGGGCACTGCCACCCGAAAATCACCGAAGCAGTGCAGAAGTACTCGGCCCAGTTGATGAACTGCCACGATTTCACCACGCCGATCAAGACCTTGTTGTGTGAGAAGCTTGCAGAGGTGTTGCCCGGTGACCTGAACGGCTTCCAGTTTTACGATTGCGGGACCGCGGCAGTCGAGGCGGGGATGCGTGTGTTGCGCGCGGTCACCGGCAAACACGAGTTGTTGTCGTGCTTCTACGATTTCCACGGCAAGACCTACGGCGCGGTGTCGCTGGCGGAGATCCGTTCGCCCGTGTACGGTGCAACGCGGGCGCCGGGAATGCACTTGTTGCCGCGGCCCAACACCTATCGTCCACACTGGACGAAAGCAGACGGCACGATCGACACGGACAAGTACATTGAGTTCTACGTCGAGTACCTCGACCGTGCCACCGTGAACGCCGTCGCGGGCTTTGTGCTCGAACCGATCCAGGGTTGGGGCGGTTCGGTGATGCCGCCGGACGATTTCTTTCCCAAGCTGCGCAAGCTGTGTGATGAACGGAAGATTCTGCTCATGGCTGACGAAGTCCTTACGAGTTGGGGACGCACGGGAAAGTGGCTCTGCCTGGAACATTGGGGCGTTGTGCCCGACGTCGTCTCGATCGGAAAAGGGTTCGGCAACGGTTTCCCTGTCACTTGTGTCGCCGTGCGCGAGCCGTTCAAGGAAAAATTCGAGGCGATCAGCGCCAGCAGCAGCTACGGCGGCAACCCGATGGCCTGCGCCGCCGCCCTCGCGTCCACCGAGGTGATTGAGGAGGAAGGTTTGCTCGAACATGCTACAGAACTCGGCAATCTGTTCGCCAAACGTATGAATGCGTGGAAAAAGAAATTTGCCATCGTCGGCGACACGCGCGTCAAAGGTTGCTTGATGGGTGTCGAATTGGTGAAGGACAAGCAAACCAAGCAACCATTCGATGAAGCGGGCAAGCGGGTCTATCAACGCGCCTTCGCAAAAGGCCTGGCCTGGATTCCAGCCGGCCACATTTTGCGGATGAGTCCGCCGATCGTGATGCCCGAGGAAGTTGCCCACAAGGCCATGGATATCATCGAAGAATCCATCGCCGAGGTTGAAAAAGAACTAGGTTAAGCGATGAGCTTGCACGCCGGCGCCGCCACGCGCGACATCAGCCCGACCAAACCGACGCAACTTTGCGGCTACCCACACGTGCGTCGCATTTCGACTGGCATCCACGATCCGTTGCAGGCATCGGCGTTGTTCCTGGGCAATGGTTCGTCGACCGTGCTGCTGTGCGCGCTGGATATCCTCATGCTCAACTCCGACGTTGCGCGGCGCATTCGACGATCCGTTGCGGAGGCGGTTGGCATTCCCGAGTCGGGCGTGCTGATCAGTTGCACGCACACCCACTCAGCACCCGTCACCTTGCGTTACCTGCCATTCAGCGGCGATATCGCAATGCCGGCGCCCGACCCTTCATACTTGGCGTTCGTCGAAGAACGCATTGTCGAGTCCGCGGTCGCCGCGAAGGAACAGGCGCAACCCGCCGAACTGGCATGGACGAAGGCCGACGCACGCGGTGTCGGCGGCAATCGTCATTCGCCTGACGGGCCGACCGATCCTGAAGTCGGCGTACTGGCGGTACGTGCTGGGGACAAATTACTGGCCGTGGCACTCATCTACGGCATGCATCCGACGGTGCTGCATGAAGATTCAACGCTCGTCTCCGGCGATTTCCCCTATTTTGCGAGGCGACACTTGCAGGAAGCCATTGGTCAGGAGTTGGTGGTGCTCCACCACACCGGGCCGGCGGGCGACCAAAGTCCGCGCTATTACGTCAAAGGCCAGACCTTCGCTGAGGCAGAACGTCTTGGCCGCAAACTGGGGACCGCGGCACTCGCAAGTTTACGAGATTTGAAATTCTCCAGTGAGGTTGCGCTGTCAGGTTGGCTCAAACCGGTGGAGTTGACGCATCGCAAGCTGCCATCAGTCTCAGAAGCGGAGCAAGTGCTCGCCACATATCGGACCGAGTACGAGCGCTTAAGAGCAGGCGGCACAGAGCGGGCACGAGTGCGGACCGCTGAAGTGGCGGTGTTCGGCGCGGAAGCCTTGCTTAACCTTGCGCGGGCACGGCAAAGTGGAGAGGTTGACCGGATGCTCGCCAGGCTTGTCCCCTTTGAGGTGCAAGTGTTGCGGATAGGCGGGTCGTGCGTGATTGGATTTCCCGGCGAGTTTTTTGCGGAATACGCATTGCTCTTAAAACAACGCGCTTCGGCGAAGAGCTACGTGGTTACATACGCCAATGGCGAATTGCAGGGTTACATCGTCACGCCGGAAGCGGCCGCTGCGGGCGGCTACGAAGCGGCAAGCAGTCTTTTCGAACCGGAATCCGGTCTGACGATGGTAAACACCGCGCTGACTGGCATTTCAGAATTGATGCTTTACAACCCGGAAGGAGGGTCGGCGTGATCCTGTCGATCGATCTTGGTTCAACCTCATTCAAGGCAGCGGTCCTGGATAAGGAGCTGCGGGTCCGTGGCTTTTTTTCCCACGAGGTCCGTCACCAGTTCGCATCTGGCGGGAAGGTGGAACTGGCGGTGGAGGAAGCCACCTCGGCGGTACGGAAGGCAATTCGCGAGGCGGTCGCCTCAGTCGGGATTCGTGCCTCGAAGCTGCGGGCGGTGGCCGTCACAAGTCAGGCTCAAACATTCACATTGATCGACAAGCAGGGCCGCCCTCGGATGCCGTTCATCTCGTGGCAGGACAACCGGGCGGTGCGCAGTTGCGAGAGGCTGAAACAAACGAAGTCGATGCACAACTTCGGCGAGCATTGCAGTTTCGGCTCCTTGATGCCGCCTCTCTTGATCTGCCAACTCAAACACCTGCGGGAGACTAGACCGGGTTTCGTTACCCCAGACAACGTCGTTGTGTGCCTTCCCACGTTCTTCGTTCACCAATGGTGTGGCATTGCGGCCATTGATGAGAATCTGGTTGCCATGAGCGGAATGTATTCACTGGCGTTGCGGACGTGGTGGCCCGCCGCCCTGCGCGTCTGCGGTTTGCGGAGCCGACAACTGCCAGAGCTTCGCCCCCTCGGACGAATTGCGAGTCACACAAACGCAGGAGCGTTGGAATTCGGTCTGCCAAAAGGAATTCCGGTGGTCTTGGCTGGCAACGATCAAACTGCGGGCGCCTATGCGGCCAGACTGGACGAAGACCACGGCTTGCTGGTGACCTTGGGTACCGCTCAAGCAGCCTACGCCTACTTGGATACAATGCCACGCCCGCATCCCGCTTTGATCCGGGGGCCATTTCCCGATGGAAGATTTTATCGGATGGCAGCCGATAGTTGCGGCGGGAGCATCATCAACTGGGCGAAGGCGATTCTGGCCGGATGCGAGACCGACAAAAAGTTTTTCAATCTGGCCGCCCAATCACCGCCCGATTGTCGGGGCTTGAAGTTTGAGCCGAATTGCCATGAGAGCCGGGGAATCTGGCGCAACATCGGCCTCGATCATACGTCCACTGACTTCGCCCGGTCGGTGCTGGAAAGTCTGACGCACCGCATGTCGGAGTTGATTCAGCAACTGGGGGTGCGTCTGGACCGGACGCAGGTTTTTGTGGCTGGAGGTGGGAGCGAAAACCCGCTTTGGATTCGCATTCTGTCAGAAACGCTTGGCGTCCGGTTGAAGGTAACCGAAGGACGCCCAGTTGTGGGAGCCGGTCGGATGGCGTTGAAAACTCTTTCGGATATTCAGAGGTGATATGGAAACCAAAATCGTGCGCTTCGGTATCATTGGTTGCGGGTTGATGGGACGCGAGTTCGCGAGTGCCGCGGCCCGGTGGTGCCATCTCGTGGACATGGACGTGCGCCCGGATCTTGTGGCGATCTGCAGCCGGAATCCGGCTTCGTACACCTGGTTCAAGCAGAACTTCCCCACCATCACCCAGATGACAGATGACTACCGCGCGTTGTTGGACAACCCGGATGTGGAAGCGGTGTATGTCGCTTTGCCACACCATCTCCATCGAGAGGTTTACTGCGCGGCAATCGAAGCCGGCAAACATCTGATGGGCGAGAAGCCCTTCGGCATCGACGAGGAGGCTTGCGATGTGATCCTTGGCTGCGCGCGCAGGCATCCGCAAGTGTTTGTGCGTTGCTCATCGGAATCGGTATTCTTCCCCGCGGTACAGCGCATCGGCGGCTTGATCGAGCAACACGCCTTCGGGCGCATTATTGAGGTCAACACCGGCCTGCTTCATTCCAGCGATCTTGATCCCAACAAGCCCATCAACTGGAAGCGAATGGTGGAATTCAATGGGGAGTACGGAGTCATGGGCGACCTCGGCATGCACGCCTGCCACGTGCCGTTCCGCGCGGGCTGGATTCCCCGAAACGTGCGCGCCATTCTGAGCGACATCGTCAAGGAACGCCCGGACGGCAAGGGCGGACGGGTGCCCTGTAGCACGTGGGATAACGCCACACTCCTATGCGAGACGACTGACCCTGTCACGGGTAAGCCATTCCCGTGGACCATAAAAACTCAGCGCATCGCGCCGGGCCAAAAGAACAATTGGTACACGGAGATTCTGGGAACAAAGATCTCCGCTCGCTGGTCGAGCGTCAACGCCGACATTCTCGAGATACTGAGGTACGATGGTGGCGAGCAAGCGTGGAGTCAGATCCAGACCGGGCACGAGGCGGCATTCAAGACCGTCACCGGCGGCATCTTCCAATTCGGGTTCACGGATTCCATCCTGCAAATGTGGGCGGCGTTTCTCTGGGAGTTGGTTCACGGCAAGCCGCCAGCGAAATTTGCAGGTTGTGTGACGCCCCACGAAACGGACTTGAGCCATCGCCTGTTCACCGCCGCGCTGGTTTCACAGCACAAGATGGCTACTGTGACAGTGAAGTGAACCGGCAAACGATCACGATGCAAAGCTTATCGTTTCTTGGCATGCCGCTTAAAAAACTGCCCAGATGGAACTTGGTCCGCTGAACAATTTCTGTTTGGCCAGGCGTTGATGGTTTTGGCGATACCACGGCGGAGGGTCTGCGACATGTAGGACAGCCCGTTGGCAGAGCTTCGGGCTGTCCAAGGAGTTGCCTGTCAATCAGCGCATTGGCCCTCAATCGCCAGTTGATTTTGAATTTAATTTTGCGAATAAGTAAATGCACATCAAGTCCGCCTCCAGTCACTGAATCGGGGTAAGTTAACCTCGCTCCGTGATTCGATTCGTTAGAATTCGTGTAGGGCTCCACCTCCAGTAAAAGCTCCAGTAAAATGGTTCTGGAAGGATAGTGGAGGAATGGTGGAAGGGTAGTGACGGAGACTAAATTGAAATAGTGATTGAAGCTTCAAAAAACCGTTGCTAGACTCGCTTTGTTGAGGAACGAGTGTCGTTGAAGAAGTTGCGTCGGAAACGCGTGAGTCAGGGAAGGGAACAATCCCGACCATTGGCTCCAGCTTCAATAGCCCAAAACACGCTGGATTGCCTATAAAAAAAGGGGTTTATTCGCCTCTGGCTTTTCTCTCTCCAGCGCAGGCGCGTGCAGGCAAAAGCAATGATTTGCCACTAAATGACGACTTGTGGCAAATCGTCTGGCAAATCCTGGAACGCCAGACTTCCGCATTGAATGTAGACTGGCGACCCAGCTAGAGACAGCGACAAGAATCCGTAAGTGCAACTGCAGCTCAGGAAAAGCAAAAATGCGTTTTACTTGGACGGTTCTTTTTGCCACATTGAGTTCAATCCGGCTCAGGTGGAATGGCGCCGGGTTTGTTTGCGAAGACGGCTATGTTACAACGCGCCCTGGTTCTTCTTCCGACTTTGCTGGTGAGCGGCAGCGTGTTTTCGCCACTGGTGGCAGACGCCGGGCCGGCAAAAGACCCATTCAAGCCGGCTGACCGCCAGCACTGGGCGTTTCAAAAGGTTGGCCGCCCGGCGCCGCCCAAAGTGAAGAACAGTCCCTGGGTCCGCAATCCCATCGATGCCTTTGTGCTTTCTGAACTGGAAGCGAAAGGACTTCAACCCGCGCCGCCGGCGGACAAAATCACCTTGTTGCGTCGCGCCACGCTCGATTTGACCGGCTTGCCGCCGACGCCGGAGGAGGCGGATGCATTCCTCCGTGACAAATCTGCCGAATCCTTTGCGCACATTGTGGACCATCTGCTCGACTCGCCGCAATACGGCGAGCGCTGGGCGCGGCACTGGCTTGATCTGGCGCGCTATGCCGAAAGCGACGGCTTCAAGGAAGACGCCGTACGTCCCGACATCTGGCGCTACCGCGATTACGTCATCAAGTCATTCAACAACGACAAACCGTACGACCGCTTCATCAAGGAACAAATTGCCGGCGACGAACTTTGGCCCGATGATCCCGACGCCCGCACCGCGACTGCCTTCAACCGCCATTATCCCGACGAGAGCAATGCCCGTATCCTGACGCAGCGTCGGCAGGAGATTTTGAACGACATCACCGATACCGTGGGCGCCGTGTTCACCGGACTGACTTACGCCTGCGCCCGTTGTCACAACCACAAGTATGATCCGATTCTTCAAGCCGACTATTACCGACTGCAGGCATTCTTCGCCAACACCGCCGCGGCGGACAAAACTCCACTTGTCTCATCCGAAGACCTCCGGCGTTACAACGAAAAGCTGGCGCTGTGGAAAGAAAAGACGCGCGCCATCCGCGAGGAAATGGACGCGCTTGAAGCGCCGCATCGTGAAAAGCTGGTGAAGGAATACTACGACAAATATCCGACGGAAATTCGCGCCATCCTCAACAAGCCGGAGACTGAGCGCAATCCGTTCGAGCGGCAGATGGCCTGGAAAGCAAAGCAGTATCTCGACCCCGATTCCCGCGAGTTCGTCGGCGCAACCGCGCACGTCATCGACAAAATCAAAGGCGACAACCGCAAACGCTGGAACGAACTCAAGGTCGAGCTTGACCAGTTCAAGGAGCTTCATCCCGGCGAATTGCCCCTCACTTCGGCCATGACTGATATTGGCCGCGAAGCGCCGAAGACGTTCATCCTGCGCAGCGGGGCTTACGATGCGCCGCGCGATGAAGTTGAACCCGGCTTTCTGACAATCCTGAATCCTTTGCCAGCGAAAATTGTTTCACCGCCTGGGATGGCGTCCAGCGGCCGGCGCACGGCATTGGCCAACATTCTAACTGATCCAGAGAATCCGCTCACGGCGCGCGTGATGGTCAATCGGCTTTGGCAGTATCATTTCGGTCGCGGCATCGTCGGCACGCCGAGCGATTTCGGTTTCAAGGGTGAACGCCCGACCCATCCCCAACTGCTCGACTGGCTGGCGGGCGAATTTGTCCGCAACGGCTGGAGCATGAAGAAGCTTCACCGCCTCATCCTGACCTCCAGCACCTACCAGCTATCTTCCCGCTACGACGTGGCCGCGGCCAGGATCGATCCCGACAACAAACTGCTCTGGCGTTTTCCCCGGCAAAGGCTCGAAGGCGAAGTCATTCGCGATTGCGCACTTGCCGTCGCCGGTCTGTTGAATCCCAAGCTGGGCGGTCCGAGTGTGCTGCCCGAACTGCCGCCGGGCCTGAGCGTTCGCGGCGGTTGGAAGGTGAGCACCGACGAAGGGGAGCGCAATCGCCGCAGCGTTTACATTCTCGTGCGTCGCAACACGCGCTACCCGATGTTCGAAACCTTTGACATGCCGGACACGCACGAGAGTTGCGCCCGGCGCAACGTCACCACCACGCCGGTTCAGGCGCTCACGATGCTCAACAGCGAACTCACACTCAAATGGGCGGAAGGCTTCGCCGCACGCGTTCTGCAAGCCGCCGGCAACGACCTCGACGCGCAAATCGACACCGCGTTTCGACTCGCTTTGTCGCGCCACCCTGATAAAGAAGAAAAGAAAACAGCGAAACAATTTTTCGCACGCCAGCAGAACATCGTCAAAGAACGAATGGATGCCGGCGAACCATTGGCCTTGCCGCCGAAGTTGCCGGAAAAGGCGGACAAGGCTGAGGCCGCCGTGCTGGTGGATTTCTGCCACACGTTGGTCAATGCGAATGAGTTTGTTTATGAAAATTGAAGTGGTTGTCACGAAAGATTCCCGGAGGCGGAAATATACGTCCCCTCACCCGGCCTTCGGCCACCCTCTCCCCATCCGATGGGGAGAGGGACGGGGTGAGGGGAGCGTCGTTCTAATTGGAAATCACTTTTGACAACTGGCGCAGATGCAAAATCAACCCCACATTTTGCCCGCAACTTCGCGCCGTGACTTTTTGCGACGCGCCGGTTGCGGTTTTGGCGGACTGGCCTTCGGTTATTTGTTGGGACTGGATGGCATTCTCGCTCGCGCTGGGAACATCACCATCGACCCGCTGAATCCGCTCGCGCCGAGGCCACCACATCACACGCCAAAAGCCAAATCAGTCATCTGGTTGTTCCTCGAGGGCGGACCGAGCCATCTCGATTTGTTTGATCCAAAGCCGGCGCTTGAAAAACTGGCGGGCCAGAAAATGCCGGAGTCTTTTGGCCGCGTCATCACCGCAATGGGCACGTCGGACAACACCTTGATGCCCACGAAACGCACATTCAAGCAGTACGGTCAAAGCGGCATCTGGGTTTCGGATTGGTTGCCAAACATCGCGCAACACGTTGACGAGATGGCGGTCATCCGCTCGTGCTGGGCGGACGGGCTGAATCACGTCGGCTCGGTTTGTCAGATGAACACCGGCGACATTCTCGCGGGCCGGCCCGCGCTCGGCGCGTGGACGACTTACGGTCTCGGCACGGCCAATGATAAACTGCCCACGTTCGTCGTCATGGCGGACGGTGCCGAACCTGTCGGCGGTCCGAAGAACTGGAGCGCAGGATTTTTGCCGGCCAGTTTCCAAGGCACACAGTTTCGCACCGACGGCACGCCGATCTTTCATCTCACGCCGCCCAAAACGATCAGCGATAAACAGCAGCGCAGCAAACTCGATCTGCTGGCCGGCTTGAACAAACATTTCGCCGCCGACAAAGCCGATGACGGCGAACTCGCCGCCCGGCTCAATTCCTATGAACAGGCTTACCGGATGCAATCCGCCGCGCCGGAAGCTGTGGATCTGGCGCAGGAATCAGAAGCGACGCGCGCTCTCTACGGTCTCGACGACGACAAGATGGCCAAGTTTGGCAAGCTGTGTTTGCAGTCGCGGCGGCTCGTTGAGCGCGGTGTGCGCTTCATTCAACTTTACAGCGGCAGCAACAGCGGTTGGGATGCTCATGCCGATGTCGAGACGAATCACTCCGGCCTTTGCAAATCCTCGGACAAACCGATTGCCGGGCTGTTGACCGATTTGAAATCGCGCGGACTGCTCGACAGCACGCTCGTCGTCTGGGGTGGTGAATTTGGCCGCACGCCGTTCAACGAAAACGGCAAAGGGCGCGATCACAATCCCTGGGGGTTCACGATCTGGATGGCCGGCGGTGGTGTCAAAGGCGGCACGGTGGTGGGTTCGACTGATGAGATCGGACTGCGCGCTGTCGAAAACCGTGCCCACGTTCATGACATCCACGCGACGATCCTGCACTTGCTCGGCATGAACCACGAGAAGCTCACCTACCTGCACAACGGCCGCGACGAACGCCCCACCATCAACGACGGCGAAGTGATCAAGGAAGTGCTGGCGTGATCAGCAACGCCTGCCAAAACGAGACGCAAATCACCAAACGTTCAAACCCACCCCCAACCCCTCCAAGGAGGGGAGCAGAATCAGGCGGCACGTTTGTGTTGTTCCCCTCCTTGGAGGGGCCGGGGTGGGTTCGCAATAATTCATTTCTTCTTACGAACGTGCGAAGCTCTTTATCGGCTTGTTCGAATCACGCGCACCCGATGCGCTTCCGTGTCGCCAACAAAAATCGAACCATCCTTATCGATGAAAATTCCGTGCGGTCGTGTCATCCGGCATTTCAGCGGATCGCCATCCGGCCCGTCGCCCAACTCGCCGGTGCCGGCGACGAGTTCAAGCGTTCCTTTTCTCAAATCAATCATGCGGATACTGTGGCTCTCGGTGTCGGCCAGGTAGATGTTACCGTTCGGCGCGACGGCGATTCCTTTTGGCCCGGAAAGCGTCGCATCTTTCGCCGGACCGCCGTTACCGGTGAACCCTTTCTTGCCGGTGCCAGCCACGTGATGGATCGTGCCGGTCTTGAGATCGAGTTTGAGGACCTGATTGCCTTCGCGCAACGCCAGCCACAGATTGCCAGCCCGGTCGAAATCAATCGCGCGCGGGCCGTTCAACGGCGTTCCTTCAATGCGCGCGCCGTCCGGCGTGGACGCATGTTCGCCGTTACCCGCGAAAGTCGTGATGATTCCCGTCTTCATGTACACTTTGCGGATGCGATGATTGCCGATGTCGCAAATGTAGAGATCGCCGTTGGGAGCGAACTGAATGCTGTGGGGCTGCTTGAGTGTCGCACTGGTCGCCGGGCCGCCGTCGCCGGAAAAGCCTTCCTTGCCATTGCCCGCCACAGTGGAAATGATCCGCGTTCGGGCATCGACCCGACGGACGAGGTTGTTCGACATCTCTACGAAGAACATATTGCCGGCCTTGTCGAAACGAACTTCGTAGGGTTCGTTCAACTCGGCTTGGAGAGCGGGACCGCCGTCACCTGAATAACCGGCCCGCCCGCTGCCGGCGACAGTGGAAATGTTTCCATGCGCATCAACCTTGCGGATACTGTGATTGGCTGTATCGCAAAAGTAAATCGCGCCATCCGGTCCGCGGACGACACCGAACGGATTGTTCAACTGCACTTGCGTTGCCGGGCCGTTGTCGCCGGAAAATCCTTTTTCGCCCGTGCCGGCAAAGGTGGTGATCTGCCAGTTGGAAGCTTTGGCGGTTTGGGCTTGAACGACTAACGGTAAACACAAACTGATAGTCAGACAGCCAATCAGCAGCGGAACGTTGATGTGAGAGAATAGGCTCGCCCTCAATGCCGGCCCTCTCAATGGCTGTTGGGTTATTGTCATTTCTTCAAAACATGGCAGACCAGAGAGCGCTATGTCAATTTCACGAAAATTGCAAACGTCTCGATTAGAGTGTGTTGAAAACGGCGGTCAAACGTCGATCGTCACCGATCTGCTGTGCATTTGTCATCACGCGTCTTGTGACGATTTGACTTCTTCCGGCAGCCGGTGTTGAGTTCCACCGGTCATTGAAGTGTCATGAGCATCACGATCAAACTGGATTTGCCGGAAGCGCTGGTGAACGAAGCGCGAGCGAGGGGTTTGCTTGAATCTGAGCGGCTGGGGGAATTGCTCAACGAAGAACTCCGCCGCGATCGCGCCCGGAAGAACCTGGGTCAGATGCTCAAAGAACTGCACTCCATCCCGGGAGAGCCCATGACGACCGAGGAAATTCAGGCCGAAATTGACGCCGTGAGGGCAGAGCGCCACCAGCGTGAGAGCAGTCGTTGACAACAACCTGTTCGTCTCCGGCCTGCTTTGGGGCGACCAACCCGGACGCCTCTTCAGCGCGCTTGCGGTAGGACGCCTCGAAATCTTCTTGAGCGAAGCCCTGCTGGCCGAACTGCGTGAAGTTTTGCAGCGGCGAAAATTCGCCGCCCGACTCGCGCTCAAAGGGTTGACCCCGAAAATCGTCCTGGCGCAAGTGCAAGCTGCCGCCAGAGTGGTTCACGCTCCGCCCATTCCCTTGCCGGCTTCGCTCCGCGACGCGGATGATGTTCCGGTGCTGGCGTGCGCGGTGTCTGCGGACGTGGACGTCATCATCACCGGCGACAAGGATTTGCTGGCGCTCAAAGCGTTCTCGGGCATCCCGATTCTCACAGTGCGGCAGGCGCTCGAAAA
The DNA here is from genome assembly GCA_016200005.1 of Verrucomicrobiota bacterium. Taxonomy (NCBI): domain Bacteria; kingdom Pseudomonadati; phylum Verrucomicrobiota; species Verrucomicrobiota bacterium. Next base: position 90,674 of record JACQFP010000048.1, read on the forward strand.
GCTGGGGATTCCTGCCGACTAAGTCATGCTTTTTCTTGCTCATATTTCCTCTTTCCCAATATCTGCTGAATACTCCCCTGACTGGATTGTGTCGAGTTTTTTGCTCAAAAAAAGCGGCCTCCGTTTCCAAAGGCCGCATGCGGACCACGTGTTCCTAACACTCTTGGACACTCAACAAATTATCGGCGGTAGTGTCGTCGGAACGAGTGCGTACATATTTCGTTCCCTCTCTTTCGGCTGGGATTACGTCTATAGTACGTCCGCCCCCTTCCACGACAATTGAACCTGGCGATTCCTTCACTTTATTGTAGGCGTCCAGCCGTGTGTATCTCCTCCAGCCATCTGTCTTGATTTCAGTGATGCACCGACAGTCAGAATGGAGATGCGCTTCTCCCTTAACAATGCATGTAACTTTTTCTGCCATACTTCACCTTTGGTTTGAGGCGAGTTCCACCTCGTCTCGTTTCTGTTTGTTTTGGTGTGCGTGGAATCACACCCACTGTTTGGGCGTAATCGTATCCCAAGCGGTAGGACAAAAACCGTCCAAGCTATCGAGAAAAAAGTGACCTACGTTTCCGAATGCCGTTATGAGTTTTCTTTGTAACGTTGGCGGTCGTAGCGGATTAGCATGCTGTTCCTACGGACGCGATCTTGGGCGATCTGGCAGGCGCAAGAGGTGGTTCGGTTCTTCTCCGTCGTCTGGCATCTTGAGGTATTTGTGACCTTGCGGGCTGACCGCCACAATCAGATAAACCGCATCCCCACCTTTTTCGATGTAGTATTCGAACGTGCCGTCCTCGATCCAGCGGATGGCCACTTCGTACGGATGCGTCCAGTGGTGTCCGGGAAAACCGCCACCGATGGCTCTGATGCGCTCATGCGGGTCATGCCTGTCGGTTCTGTTAATGCAGTTAACTTCGACTCGCCTTGCCAGGTTGCCAGCTTGTTTCACATTCTCTATTGTCGTTAGGGTGCGCCACTCCGATGCCCGCCCATGCGCGGCGTTTGCGCCCGCCGCCTTGGCCGGCGGGCGCAGCGGGCGAGTTGGCTTATGCCCCGACAGTGACTTTTTGCACTGGACTCCAATCGCCATTGGGCGCGCCTTTGTCCCAGAAGCGCACGCGGTATTCGCGCGTCTCGGCCGTGTTGGCCACGAGCAAGGGGCGCTCGTCATCGTAGGGCGTCTCGGTGTCGATACCCAGGAATTCCCACGCGCCGTTGTTGCGGCGGCTCTCCAGGTACACGCCTTGATGCCCGAACTTGGTGAAGGTGATGTGGATGCATTGGCAGGTGTCACCTTGCGCGACCACGGGTTTGAATTCGGGCACGGGATGTTCACTGGTGTCCTCTTCGGCGATGATTCTCAGGTCTTGCCCGATGGCCTCGGTGTAACCGGCGTTCTTTTTCATGCGCGCAATTTGATTGAGGAGGCGGTTAAGCACTCCGGGCGGGCGCATGCCGGGCGGGGAGAAGCTGCTCGCGTCGGGCAGGGTGACAGGGTCCGTGCCGGTTCCGTTGCCGACGATGCGTTTGAAGGCAGTGGCCTCCTGAAGGTCCTGCTTGATGGCGGGATGCCAGGTCTGGAGGACCCAAGTGTAGAGTTCGAGGTCAACGTCCATATCGGCCAGTTCGCCACCGTCCAAGCCACACGTTGGCCCGTGAGTGGGAATTTTGCCCCGATAGTTCGTCAGCCAGACCACTTGCCCCGGCTCGTCTTGCGGATACCACGGTAGTTTTAACATAGGTTTCTGTTTTATTTTGGTTTTTGTTGGATACAGCTTTCCCAAGTAATACGGATGAGAAATTTCCAAAAGTTGTGGACGGCGGGGGGTGGAAAAAAGGCATCCTGAGGGGGACAAAAAAACCTGCTGCCATCACACGATGGCGGCACAACCCTCAGGACACCTATGGAACAGAAGAATGTAGTCGGTCTGGAAA
>JACQFP010000049.1 GCA_016200005.1 Verrucomicrobiota bacterium
AGATTTTCATCAAGGTGACCAGTGAGATTTAATTCTCGAACAAAAACTGACGCGCTGGCGGCTCATTCGCGGAGCAATACTCCAATAATCCAGCAGAGTCAAGTTGCCCGGCAGGTTCGCCGCGCAGCGGCTGGGTTCAATACCTAGATAGGCTTGCAAACCAAGCCGAGAAAATCTCTTTGCGCCTTGGCGGCTTTGCGCTGAAATTCCGGCGTGCCTGCGACGGAACACATTCGCAAAAAGTTGAACGATCTGCCCCACAAGCCCGGCATCTATTTGATGAAGGACCGGTTCGGGACGGTGATTTACGTCGGCAAGGCGCGTGATTTGCGCAAGCGGGTCAGCCAGTATTTTCATCCATCGCGGCGCATGGGCTGGGACTTGAAGTTCAACGCGCTGGTCGAAGCTGTTCACGACTTCGATGTGCACACGGTGAAAAGCGAGCCGGAGGCGCTGTTGCTCGAAAGCAAACTCATCAAGGAGTTTCATCCGCGCTACAACGTCAGTTTCCGCGACGACAAACGCTTCATCCTGCTCAAGGTCAATTTGAACGACCCGATTCCGCGCTTTACGTTCACCCGCATCAAACAAGAGGACGGCGCGCGTTACTTCGGTCCGTTCACGGATTCAGGCGCGGCGCGGTGGACGTTGGCGTTCGCCCGCAAACAATTCAACTTGCGCGGTTGCCGTCCATTGACGCCGAACAAAACGGATTACAAGCATTGTCTCTACGCCAATTTGAAATACTGCACCGCGCCGTGCATCGGCAACGTGACGCGTGAACAATATCTGCAACAGGTGGTCGCCGCCTGCGATTTCCTTTCCGGCCAATGCGAGGAACTCAAACAACAACTCGAAGCAGAAATGAAAAAAGCGGCGAGTGCGCAGGACTACGAAAAGGCAGCGTCCATCCGCGATGCGCTGGCGGACTTGCGTAGCACCACGCAAAAGACCAGCAAGTTCGAGCGTCTGCCGTACAGTTTGCCGCTGGCCATTGATCCACGAAAGGATTTGGCGGAACTGGCGAAAGCGCTCGGGTTGCCATCGCAGCCGCAACGCATCGAAGGTTTCGACATCTCCAACATCAGCGGCACGTTTGCCGTCGCGTCGCTGGTCAGTTTCAAAAATGGCCGGCCCGACCGCGCGAATTATCGTCGCTTCAAAATGAAGACGGTCGTGGGTCAGGATGATTTCGCCTGCATGGCCGAGACGGTGCGGCGGCGGTACACGCGGTTGTTGAATGAAACAAAAGAGTCAGTCCCTTCCGGTCACGCATCACGCATCACACATCACGCATCACTTCCCGACCTGATTCTCATCGACGGCGGCAAAGGCCAGCTCAGCGCAGCGTGTGCGGAACTGGAGAAACTTGGACTGGCGCACATTCCCGTCATCGGGTTGGCAAAGGAATTCGAGGAGATTTACCGCCCCGGCCAAAGCGCGCCTTTGCGGTTGAGCCACGATTCTGGTGCGCTGAAATTGTTGCAACGGGTGCGGGACGAATCACACCGCTTTGCCAACACCTACAACGCCCAACTGCGTTTGAAGAAGATTTCGGAAAGCTTGCTCGATGAATTTCCCGGCATCGGCGACCAGCGTAAGGCGGCGTTGTTGAAAAAGTTCGGCTCGGTGCAACGGCTGCGTCTGGCCACGGTTGAGAAAATCGCCGAAGTCCCCGGTTTCGGCGGCAAGGCGGCGGCTGAGTTGAAGAAGTTTTTGGAGGCGCGGACCGCCTCGGAAAGAGAACCACAGATGGACACGAATTCACACGAATAGAGGCGCCGCCGCAATGGCCCCCTCACCCCGTCCCTCTCCCCCTCGGAGGGGGGAGAGGGTGGCTTCCAGCCGGGTGAGGAGGAATGCTCGATCCATCTGTAACAATTGCTCGTGTTCCAATTCTGCCTCCTAAAAGAAATTCGTGCCAATTCGTGAAATTCGTGGCTTCCTCTTGGGCGTATGAACATTCAGGTCGCCGTGCTCTGTGACGCCGCCACGGACAGCAACGGCAAGTTAAATCTCCTCGGCGCGTTCGATACCATCTACACGCAACAGCTCCCCGCCATTCATGCGCAATGCTCGATCGCACTGCGGGCGACGTTTTCCAACACCGAAGAGGGCGCGCACAAACTCACGATCAACTTCGTGGATGAGGACGGCCGGTCCATCATGCCGAACTTTCCACCGATTCCCGTGGACGTGGCGGTGCCGGAGGAAGCGCATTTCATCTCGCGCAACTTCATCATCAACCTCCAGCAACTCAAGTTCGAGACGCCCGGCTTTTACTCCATTGATATCACGCTTGACGACAAGGAGCAAATGAGCATTCCGCTTTTGGTCCGGCAAATGCCGACGCAAACGGAGCCCGGCGAAGCGTGGAAACAGACAACGTGAACGAAACGCTGCTCCTCACGCTCCTGATCTTCATTGCCGCGCTGCTCTACTCCTCCGTCGGGCACGGCGGCGCGTCGGGTTACCTGGCGGCGATGGCCCTGTTCGATGTGGCGCCTGATGTGATGAAACCGACGGCGCTCGTGCTGAATCTCATCGTCGCGTCCATCGGAACAATTCGATTTTGGAACGCCGGATATTTTTCGTGGCAACTGTTCTGGCCGTTTGCAGTTTGTTCAATTCCCTGCGCCTTCGTTGGGGGCGCGTTGAAACTACCGGTCGGTTATTACAAGGTGATCATTGGCGTCGTGCTGCTCTTCGCGGCATGGCGTCTGGCCGTGACACCATCCATGTCCGCGGCTGCGACCACGAAGCCGATCCCACTCCCGTTGGCCTTGGCGCTAGGCGCGGCGCTGGGTTTGCTGTCGGGCCTGACGGGCGTGGGTGGTGGGATATTTCTGAGCCCGTTGATTCTGTTGATGGGCTGGGCGGAAGTGCGGCAGACTGCTGCCATCTCCGCGGCGTTCATCCTGGTGAATTCGTTTGCCGGACTGCTCGGTCACGTGGCGAGCGTCAAAATGTTGCCGGGAGCAATTCTCTGGTGGGCGCCAACTGCGCTGCTGGGAGGATTGCTGGGGTCTGAACTAGGCAGCCGCCGACTGCCGCCGATCGCCATTCGCAGATTGTTGGCGGCCGTTCTGTTCGTGGCCGGAACAAAAATGTTGTTCTTGAGTTCGTCGCCTACTTCCGTGCGGCCACCGCCTCATCCGTCGCCTCCGACAACACCGCAAGCCCTTCTTCGAGGGCGTCGCGGGGAATGGTGAGTGGCGGGGAGATTTTGACCGTCTGCCCCCACGCGCCGACGGGCGAGAAAAAGAGCAGCCCTTTGTGAAAGCAGCGTTCGATGATGTTGTGGGCGAGGTCGTGGTCAGGCTCTTTCGTGCCGGGCTTCACCGTTTGCATGCCGCCCACCAGACCGCGCGCCTTGATGTGGCCGACAACTTTGGGATGACGGGATTGAATGTTTTTCAGGCCTTCAAGCAGCACAGGTCCGAGTCGCGCCGCATTCGCGGTCACATCTTCTTTGACCATTTTTTTGAGGTTGGCCAACGCGGCCGCGCAACAAACAGGATTTCCCGTGTGCGTGCTGCTCAACGAGCCGGGCGGGAATAAGTCCATCACGTCGGCGCGGCCAATCACGGCCGAGAGCGGCAACGAGCTGCTGATGCCTTTGCCGCAACAAATGAGGTCAGGCACCACGCCGTAATGCTCGAACGCCCAGAATTTCCCAGTACGCCCGAAGCCGGCCTGCACTTCGTCGAAGATCAGCAGCGCGTCGTGCTTCCGGCAAAAGTCGGCCATGGCACGGACGTATTTTACCGGTGCAAAGTCCGGCCCGACGCCCTGATAACTTTCCATCATGACGCCCGCGACATTGTCCGGCTCAAGGCCCTTGGCCTTCAACGCAGCGAGAAATGTGTCGAAGCTCGTGTCCGTTTGCCAATAACCGTCCGGGAACGGCGCGTTGAGAATGGCTGGGTCTTCGTTGACAATCCACGCTTTCCCATCCGTCAGACCACCGGCTTGTTGCGCGCCGAGGGTGCGTCCGTGAAATCCGCGTTCGTAACCGACGATGCCGATCTTTTTCCGGCCACCTTTCTTGATGCCGTAGGTTCGCGCGAGTTTGATGGCGCACTCAGTTGATTCCGCGCCCGTGGTGAGCAGGAAAACTTTCTTCAACGGTTCGGGCGCAAGGCCGACAAGAAACTCCACGAGCGCAGCCCGTTCTTCGCTGGGGAAAACGTAATTGTGCAGCAGCCCGCTGTTGACCTGGTCGATGATCGCCTGGCGAATCTCCGGCGCGCCGTGGCCGACGTTGGCGACGAGCACGCCGCTCGACCAATCGAGCCACTGGTTGCCGTGCTTGTCATAGACAAAAATGTCCTCGGCGCGCTCCCACACAATCGGCGGCTGGCCGCGCATGGAGAACGGCTCGAACTGGCGGAGCTTCTTGAGCGTCGGCACGGAGTCCGGATGCGGCAACGGCGTGACGATGCGACGATACTTGGTTTCCACGCGCGGCACCTTGCGCGGCGTGATGCTGAATTCTTTGCCCATAGTTGAGACGACAGATGAACATGGATGGGCGCGGATGAAAAGCAGGAAGTGCACATCGCTCCCTCGCGGGCCAGGCCTGAAGCGGTCGGAGGGTTTCTAAGGCGGCGGGTTTGGCGCGGCGGGTTTTGATCGCTGGTTCAAGCGGTTCGCGCGCCTTGCCGGTCTGTCGGGTGGTGGCGGCGCTTTTTTGCCGCCCGCGGGATTAAGTTGATCGAGGACGCCCTGCAATTGCCGACGCGCGGCTTTCGCCGAGGCGTCTTGCGCATCGGCAGAGACCGGCTTCTCAACAAACGGAGAGTCTTTCATGTCGAAGAGTTCGCCGCGCTCGTTGAGCTTCCAGCCGTCATTGCGGGCGTACCACTTGTTGCCCAACTGAACGTAAATCCATTCGCGCGGATTGCCCTTCTCGCCACGTAATTGCGGGGCGAAGCTACGCCCATCAAACTTCACGTCCTCCGGCATTTTCGCGCCGGCGATTTCGGCAAACGTGGGAAAGAAGTCGCTGAAATCAACGAGGTCGTTGAGCACCCGGCCCGCGGGCACCGTGCCTTTCCAATTAGCGATCAACGGCACGCGCACACCGCCTTCCATCATCGTGCCCTTATGACCGTTGATCTGCCGGCCGCCAATGGTGAACGAACGTTGCGCCGTTCCATTATCGATTGAGAAAAGGATCAGCGTCCGCTCGCGTAACCCGAGCCGGTCAAGTTCACCGACAAGCTGGCCAATCTGCTTGTCGAGATAGGCGACGTTGTCGTCGTAAAGGGTTTCCCGGTTCGTCACTCCGGGCTTCGTGTCCGGTGTGCGCACGATCGGCCCATGCACGAGGTGCGTCGGGTAATAGAAATAAAACGGTTCGTCCTTGTGCCGCTTGAAGAAATCCTTCGCGAAGTCGCGGTACACATCCGGACAATAAACCTCCTTTTCCTCCTGCACGATTTTGCCGTTCTTGGTGTAACTCTTCTCCCAATACCAGCCGCCGGCGGTGTTGTCCGTGATGAACTCGTCAAAGCCCCAATCACCGGGCGAATCTCCCATCTGCCGCCACTTGCCCGCCATGCCGGTGACGTAGCCCGCTTGCTTGAGTGTCTTAGCCAGGGACGGTTCATTCTTGAACGATGGTTGTTTCGCCGTTGGATTGGTCAAACCGCCCGTGCGAAATCCGTAACGCGCCGTCATGATCTGGCAACGGCTTGGCCCGCACAACGGTGTCGAGTAGGCGCGCTCAAATCGGATGCCGGTCTTGGCGAGCGCGTCAATGTTCGGCGTCTTGTCCTTGAAGCGGTCCGATCCGTAACAACTGATGCCTTCGATACCGAGATCGTCGGCGAACAGGAACACGATATTGGGGCGCGCGGGTTTGTCTGCCGCGAGTGAATTGAAAGCAACGGCCGAAACGACGATCAAGGTCGTAAGAAGTTTTTTCATGATCCTGTGTGTGAGACGAAGTGAAGATGACGGAAGTTACTTTCAAAGTCACCTGGATTATTGGGTCTGAGTGCTGGGATGGGCAAGTTTCGTTGGAGTTCACGCTTTAGCGTGCTCTGGTGCCGCCGGCAAGACCCGAACAAGCTAAAGCTTCAACTCCAACTTACTAAGGCGGTCAATTGCCAGGCATTTACAGTCATACCTTGGGTTATTTTCTTCTTCTCGCATCGGCGAAACGTCTCTACGGTTCGACGCAATCAATTCCATTTGCTATGCAGACTTCACTCAAAATCAAACTCAGCGTTTTCATGTTCCTCCAATACTTCATCTGGGGGTCGTGGTATGTGAGCATGGCCACGTATCTGGGCAAGACGCTGGCGTTCGAGGGCGGGCAGATCGGTCTGGCCTACGGCGCATTTGCGATCGGCGCGATGATTTCGCCATTCTTCGTCGGCTTGATCGCCGACCGTTATTTCGCCTCGGAGAAACTGCTCGCCGCGCTTGGCATCCTGGGAGGCGCGCTGATGTTCACGTTGCCGAAGCTGACGACGTTTGCCGCCTTTTATCCGGTGCTTATCATCTATTGCGCCTCCTATGTGCCCACGCTGGCGCTCGGCAATTCGCTCTCGCTGCACCATCTCGCGAACCCGAAACGCGATTTCCCGCTGGTCAAAACTCTTTCCGCGGTCGGTTGGATTGCCGGCGGTGTCACGCTGAGTCTGGTGCTCAAGGGTGAGCAATCCGCGGTGCAGTTTTATCTGGCCGGAGCGGTTTCCATTGCGCTGGGGTTGTTCTCCTTGACGCTGCCGCACACGCCGCCGAAGAAGACCGGCAAAGACGTTCGTCTCGGCGAAATCCTCGGACTCGACGCCCTCGCGCTGCTGAAGAAGCCGTCCTTCGCGATTTTCATCGCGTGCATGTTTCTCATCTGCGTGCCGCTCTATTTCTACTTCGTGAACATGAACATGTATGTCACGGAACTCGGCTGGCGATACACCGCGGCGAAGATGTCCCTCGCGCAGGTATCGGATGTCATCTTTCTGGTCCTGCTGCCTTTCATGCTGAAAAACCTCGGCTACAAGAAGACGATCTTTATCGGCATCCTCGCCTGGGTGACACGCTATTTCCTGCTCGCCGGCAGCGTGAACAATTCCGGCCTCGCCACGTCACTCATCTTCGCCGCAATCCTGCTGCATGGCGTCTGCTACGATTTCCTTTTCATCGCCGGCCAACTCTATGTGGACGACGAATCCAACGAGCGGATTCGCGGCGCGGCTCAAGGCTTCATCGCGTTCATTCTCTGGGGCGTCGGCAATTTTGTCGGCAGCACACTCGCTGGCAAATCACAGGCGTTGCACACGCTCGCGCAACCGCAAGGCGCGATTGCCCATGACTGGCACGGCATCTGGATTTACCCGGCGTGGGGCGCGGCGGCGGTGCTGGTGATCTTTTTGATCTTCTTCCGCGACCCGCCGAAGAAGGCACACACGGACATCATCGCCGGTCGGAAAGAGGAAAATTTGGAAGCGCCTTGAGTTCGGCCGCCTAAGCGGTTTTCTTCCGCGCTAGAAATGAGCCGAGCAAGATCAGCCCGTACCCCACCCAAACAGCCACGACCAGGTGTGACGCGGTAAAAAACATTCCGACCATCTCCACAGATTGTCGGTCAGGCGACGGATTCAGCAGCACCAACATCAGGAAAGACAACCCAAAGAAAATCGCCACCAAGCTGAGCATCCATCTACGCTCCCATGTTCGTATCTTGTGCAGAAAGCAAAATGGAATCATGGCAACTATCGCATAGAGCAGGCCAAATTGGCGGACAGTGATTTCGCCATAAATCGGAATCTGCCCCGCGAGTTTGGCAAAGTCCTCCGTCGCCCATGTCCGTTCAAATTGCCCGCGAGTCAGCACATGGACGAAACCTTCCACCGTTCGCGCATAACCCCAATTCACCGGCGGACTCGTCATCGAGGCCAGCGGCACGTAAAGGTAGGGTGACAGGCCTAGGAGGAACATCGCGACCAGGAGCATAATCGCTTTCCATTCCGTGAAGAAGCTTCGGGTCTTGACGGTAAGGCAGACGCAGATCGTGGTTGTGATTATGCCGAAGGCGAGGTAGAGCGCCCAAAGCGGGCTGGCGATTGACGCGGGCTGGTTGAGCGCGGAAAGGTATCCCATTTGACGTTCCACCCATACCGCCACCCACGCTATGGTTGCGAGAGATAAAAAATCCCGGCCCAGCTTGGTATCCGCGAGCACTACAACGAACGGTAGTCCCACCACTGCCGGAGCAAGTGATTGGCTGCAAGTCAGGGTCACGCCATAAACAAAAACTGCGGCGTAGAGGTATCGCCTTCGCTCTGGCGAATAAAACCAGCGAAACAACAGGCAAATGCAGACCGACAACGACAACACGCTCAACGGCCATGGGCCAACGATCAGGGCTTCCCTCCAGAACGCACCGTCGAAACCCAGTCCCATTCCTGCTACAGCGCCGCAGACAACGCGAAGCACATTCTCCTCCTTCAACGTGAGCCGCTTCAATCCGGAAATCCCTTCGAGCATCAACGCCCCGCCGCGCGACACCATCAACGCGATCAAACCGCACGTCAGCGCGCCAGCCACAGCGGAGGACACGGCCACGCGCCAGGCAATATTCGAGAAGGGCAATAGCTTCGTGAAGAGCCAGCCATAGATCGTCCAGACGGGAAATCCGGGTACTTGAGGCACGCCTGCGTACATTGCCGCGACTGAAAAAATGCCGGAATCTTCCAGTGTCACGTTCGGCGCGAGCGTCCAGAGGTACACCACCAATACCAACGTCGTCGTGACCGCAAAGCTCAACCAATCCGAGCGTTGGAAGAATCGGGTAGCGGCAGAAGTCGCGGGTAGAGCAGCCAACGATTCTTTCAGGGATTCATCGGACGGTGTCGGATTCTCTGTGTTGTCGTTCACTGTGTCGAAACGAAGCGTAAGGAATCGCCTTCACAGAATAGACACCGCGGGAATCGAAATTCGTATATCAATTTGCTTTCTGGTGAATCTGCTAAAACATTTTCCCATCATCCACTCCCGTGATATCGAACTTGATGCCGCCGGTTGCAGAGCATCGTCACGGTTGTGCCTTAGCCCGCTGCTCTGCTCGAATCTTGAACGCGGACTGACTCCGCAACGGAAACGGCGGCGGCGCGTCGGGTGGCAATGAGGCGAGAACTCGTTGCAAACGCTGGCGGGCTTCGACAGCGCCCGGTTCTGCGCTACCGGCGAGGTCGCGTTGTTCGTCAGGATCGGCATTGGCATCGAACAGGCGGCCATCGGAGTAGAGCTTGAAGCGCGCATCGCGCACGACGCGGTTGGTGTGATACTGATTGAAGATCCAGTCGCGCGGCGGTTTCGCGCTTGGTTCGCCTCGCAGAAAGCGAGCGAACGACCGGCCATCGAGCGTCACGCCTTTCGGCAGCGGAATACCCACCAGTTCGCACAGCGTCGGATACACGTCCGAAAAATCCGCCAGTGGCAACGTGCGTCCATCGGGAATAAGTTTCGGATTGTTCGCGAGCAACACCACTTCGCTGCCCGCTTCCGTCAGCGTGTAAAGTCCGCCGCGCACTTCGCGACCGTTGCGCCGGGCGGTGAATTCCTTTTCCGTGCCATTGTCGCTGGCGACGAAGACGATGGTGTTGTCGCGCAGCTTGAGTTCGTCGAGCGCGCGCACCAGGTCGCCGACCAGTTTGTCCGCGTAACGCAGCATGTCGGCAAACATTTCCTGGTGCGGGCGGTTGGTGTTCAGATTGAGCGGTGTGGGCACGACCGGCTTTGTGAAAGTCTGGCCGTGCGTCAGCAACATCGGGTAGTAGAGCAGGAACGGTCTGCTGCGATGGCGGCGGATGAAATCGAGCGCGAACGCCTGCGTCACGTCAGGACCAAATTTGTCGGGATGCGTTTCGCGTTTGCCGTTGCGAATGAACACCGGATTCCAATAGCGGCTTTCAATGTGTTGGTTGAATGCCAGCGTCTCGTCCACGGATTCGCGGCGGATGGCGTCCCTGAATTTTGCGAACTCAGCAGGAGGCACCTCGTTCGTATCCACGCTGCCCGGCCAGACGAGGTGTTCTTCGAAGCCGTGTTGACGGAGAACATCCGGCTCGTCGTAGAGATTGTTGATCTGCCATTTGCCGGCGATGCCCGTGGCGTAACCGGCGTCGCGAAACGAACGCGCAAAAACGAATTCACGTTTGGGATCGAGTCCGCCGCCGCTGTAGAGCGCCGCGTCATGATGGAGGGTGAACCCGCTGCGTAACAGATAGCGACCCGTGAGCAGCACGATGCGGCTCGGCCCGCAGACCGGCGGGGTGTAACAATGTTCGACGCGCACGCCCGTTTGCGCGAGCCGGTCAATGTTCGGCGTGCAATGCTCCTCGCTGCCGTAACAGCCGAACCATTCCTGCCCGACGTTGTCGAGGAGGATGAACACGACATTGGGCTTCGTCGCTGGCGCTGCGTGTAACAGGTTGAAACCGAAGAACAGGAGAAATAGAAGCGCGATAAGTGTGTGTCCCAATTTCGCCCGGGCTTCAAATCGGCTTCTCATAAATCTTCTGGAATACTTGCGTTCGCCAGAATACTTGAAGTTCAAGTCGCGGAGGAGTCGCTTTTCCTCAGGATGCCGGCGCACACAGATTCTGAATCTGTTCAACCGCCTGTATCAACTGTGATTCGCTCTGAATCACGCTGGCATCGCATAGATTGCCGGACGATAAACCGGTTTGGGCACCCGCTGCTTATGCGCCCTGGCGCTGGCAAGCCACGCCTTTTTGGCGACCATGACTTCCCGCAATGCTTCATCCGGCGTCTCACCGTGAGCGGAACAGAATTTTAAGTCCGGGATGTCCGCAATCCAGCATTCGTCCTCGTTGCTCCAGAAAAGATTGATGTAATATTCGCTCATCTAGTCGCCCAAAGTTAAGCCGTTTTCTTCCACCAATTCAAGCAATTGTCGCACTTGATAGAATTTGGCCTGCCGTTCCGGTCGGGCTGAAAGTTCACCATCAAGCCAGCGGGATGCCGGAAAATGCGGTGGCTGCCGCTGGTGCGATCGTGCCGAAAGCCGAAAGCCACAGCCAACCGGCACAAATCCTCGAAGCGGATATTGCGCGAGCCGGACAGGATTTTCTCGTAAACCTTGCGCGGGTTCATTCTTCAAATCGCCGCCTCGTAAATGCGCTGAAACACCTTTCCTTCGCTGGCGCGATTAGGATCAACGAGAGTGATGCCGTCATTGCCGAAGCGCGCCGTCACTGGCGCACCTTTGCCTTCTTGCAAGTATTTGAAATTCAAATCACGCACGAGGCGCGCGGCGTGGACGATGGCGACAACGATGCGCGCTTCTTCGGCGGTTGGATAAATCTCCGCCACGGCGTCGCGCGACTCTTTCAAGAATTTCATCCGGCAAATTGCCACCAGTCCGGCGATGAGGCTGTCCACGCCGTAGCCGACGTACGCTTGCGAGCCGTCGGGGCGTCTCACTTCGCGCGTGAAATGATTGTTGCTCGTGCGCGAGCCGCCGCCTTTGTTCCACCAGCGGAAGCCACGATATTGCTGGTCACTCTCCACCTTGCCGTCCGCACCGACGATTTCGTGGCCCTGATTCACCGGCCCTTCAAAATCCGGCGGTGTGATCCAGTTGTTGTGGAAGTTGATGCTCATGCCGTTGGCGAAATCCACGCGCACTTGCACGGCGTCGTAGGCGTTGATGCCGTCGCGCACGAGGCGTTTCTTCTGGCCGACGGCCGTGAGCGAGACCGGCTTGCTCTTGTAGTAGTGATAAATCAGATCCACCCAATGCGGTCCGACGTAACTGAACGGATCGCTCTGCTCAACCCACTTGAACGTGCTGGTGGAAACTTCCAGCGGCTCTTCGAGATACGCTGTGCCGTAAAGCGGCTGGCCGATGCGCTTCAGAATGTCGTCGCGGATGCGCAGATGATCGGGGTCGTAACGCTTGTGCATGTCCACGGCCACGACGCGCTTTTTCGCGCGCGCCAGTTCGATGATCTGGTCTGCCTCAGCGATGTCGAGGCACATGGGTTTTTCGGTGACGACGTGAACGCCCTTCTCCAATGCGGCGAGGATGACGGGCGTGTGCAAATTGTCCGGCGTAGCGACGGCCATCACGTCGAGATCGGGAACGTCGCGGAGGATATCGAGCCATGGGGTCTCGCCGAAGTAGGGGCGTGAAACGTGATGCGTGAAACTGGAAAACGATTCGGCCGTGCGTTTTGCAGAAGCTTCGGTTCGGGCGGCAACGGCAACCAACTCAAATTTCACGTCCGCGAAGTCACGTGAATGGTGATCCAGTCCGAGGCGGGCGAGCTGGCCGGCGATGCCAAAGCGTTGCAGGTCGGCGTAGGTGCGCAGGTGGACGTCGCCACCGAACATACCCGCGCCGATGAGAGCGATTTTAATTGTGCGTTCCATGTCCTGTGGTAGAGATACGTTTCAAAGTGCCTGAGCTTTGTTTTTTCCAGGGCAGATGCAAATCATTTTCTTCGCCACGCCATGCGTCCGGACGCTATTGGTGCCGGCTCTCAAATCACGTTTCACGTTTCACGTTTCACGTTTTCACCGCCCATGTCTCGATGAACTCTATTGGAACTCGGTCCACTCCGGTTCATTGGAGAAGATCCAGCGGTAATAGTCCGCGCCTCGCAATTGACGGGCGGCAGATTCGTCCACGACCACGGTGCAGCGTTGGTGAAGTTGCAGCGCGGTCGCGGAGATCATGGCGGTGATCGGACCTTCGACAGCCTTGGCGATGATTTCCGCTTTTTCGTCACCGGTGGCGAGCAACAAACAGCGCCGGGAACCCAGGATGGTGCCGACACCCATGGTGATGGCGCGGCGCGGCACGTTGTCCGGCCCGCCGAAGAACGCGGCGTTTTGCGCGATCGTCGCGGGCGCGAGCGCCTTCACGCGCGTGCGTGACTGCAGCGCGGAGAGCGGTTCGTTGAATCCGATATGCCCGGCGCGCCCGATGCCGAGCAGTTGCAGGTCGATGCCGCCGCACTTGCGGATGGACTCTTCGTAGCGCGCGCACTCGGCCTCCAGGTCTTGGGCCCGGCCGTTGGGGAGATAAGTGTTTCGCAAGTCGATTTCCACCTGGCGAAACAGGTGTTCGTTCATGTAATGGCGGTAGGAATGCGGATCGTGCTGAGCCAGGCCGACGTACTCGTCCAGATTGAACGTGCGACAGAGCGAGAAATCGAGGTTCGTTTCGCGGTGCGTGCGTGCGAGCTTGGCATAAACGGATTCCATCGTGCGGCCCGTGGCGAGACCGAGCACGAGGTGCGGATTGGCGCGCAACTCTTTGGCGATGATCTGCGCCACCAAATCCGCGGCGGCGTCGGCGTCCGGTCGTATGATGACTTCCATCGCGGTGAGTTAAACAAAACGGACGCGAATGGACACGAAGAAAAACCGGGACGGACAGCAAACCCGATCAACCAACCAGTCCCCCGCTTTGTCTCAGTCACTCAATTTCTTGAAGGCGTTGCCGGCCAAATGCTCCTTAAGGTGTGGGCTTGTCGTACCGCCAAGCTGCAACGATGTAGTTCAACGCGCCCCTCACCCTCACCCTCTTCCCGGCGGACGGGGAGAGGGTGATGGGTTTGTCGGTCCGCAGCCATCAAGCGGGATATTCCTTCGCGCTTTCAGCAAGCGTGAGAATAACTTTCTTCGCCGGGACTTTTTCCTTGAGCAGCGCAATTTCATCGACGCCGTTCGTCAGCGGCAAGGCGACCTGTCCGCCTTGCGCCGCGGAGCGGTAGAGCGAGGACATGATTTCAAAGCCTTGGTACGCGTGGGCGAAGCAGCAGGGGTGGATTTTGTTTTCATCGTCGAGCCAATCGGCCATTTGCTGGACGTAGGGCGGCATGTCGTAGTTGTAATCCATCCCGCCAGGGCCTGACTGAAAGCCGCCGCTCTTCGTGACTGCGCGCCAGCCGCCGCCGGTCATCACTTCAGTAAAACCTTCGCTGCCTTGCGCACCGATGCGGCACTTGCGCCACCAATACGGAACTTCTGGCACGTCAGGCGCGCCCCCGCCGCAATCGTAAATACCGCGCACGCCATTTTTGAAGTGCACCACGCCGGCGATATAATCGGGCGACGTGTGCAGGTCGGCGAGCTTGCCGCGACCCGCGGCCTGGGCCAGCGCCCACTCGGCCGGTTCGTAATGGTTGAACCAGCACGTGTAATCAATCAGGTGGCTGAGCATGTGCGCGGCCCAACCGGTGGCCGTGCCATAAACCGTGTGAACCCGGCCCAGCGCGCCGCTCGCCACGATTTCCTGTACCTTCTTGTAATGCTCGCCGTAGCGGTGTTGATGGCTCACGACCGCCTTCACGCCGCTGCGGTCGAACGCTTGTTTGATTTGCAAACCCTCATTGCTTGTCATCGCGACCGGTTTCTCGAAGGCGATCAATTTCGCGCCGGACTCAATGCCAAGCTTGACAAAGTCCAGGCGCAAGTTGGGTAGCGTGCAAAAGCAGAACACATCCGGCTTGAGTTTTTTTGCCAGCGCGGCGGCGTCCAGACTTTTTTCGGGATTGCCGAGTTTGGGCGCGGCGTCGTCGAGACGCTTTTGGTCGATGTCGCAAATGCCGGCGACCTGGAAGCGCGGGTTGGCATGGAACGCGGTGGCATGATGGACGCCGCGTTTGCCCATGCCGACGATGAGAACGGAATATTTGGTCATAATGAATTGATTGGTTGAGACGGACTTTATACGCAATCGCCGGTTCCATTGTCAGGAGATCGAACCAGCGACAGCGGAGCTTTCTTCTTGTCGCCGGCCACGGCGGGAAGCTCGATGATCACGGTGAACCCGGACAATGAAACCTTGTGAATCACGTTGGCGGAAACGGCCAGCACGCCGCCGTCGGGCAGCGCAATCTCCTCCACCTGCTCGGATTCAACGTTACGGAAACGCGCGGTGATCGGCTGATCCGACACATAAATCTCGGCGTGATGCTCGTGATAATGCTCGTCCTGCTCCGCCCTCTCGTTGGCGAAAGAGAGCGCGAACGGTCCGGCTGTACCCGTCGCAGTTTCGCCATCCGTAAAATCGCTGGAAAGGCACAACGGGTTCGCCTCACCGGGAGCGGCGTGACGCCAGACATGGCCTTCGAATCGTTCCTCCGGTTTGGCCTTCCGTCCTTCCGAGCACAATTTCTGGAGCAAGGCCGGGCCAAGCATCTCCGGGGCGACCACTTTTAGGTCGTAGCGCCCGTTCATGGCGAAATGCGTCGCGACTTCGGATTTTGGTATGGCGAGGATTTTTCCGTTCATAGCGTCTGTCGGCGGTGCTTGCCACACGCGGACTTGCCCGCTGAGGTCAACGCAAATGCTCTTCAGAAAACTGAATTTTCATCTTTGCGCTAAGCGGTCTGGCTCGCGTCCCATTCTTTGACCTTGGCGATCACGTAATCCACTTCGTCTTCCTTCAATTCAGGAAAGATCGGCAGCGAGACACAAGTTGCGGCGTTGCGCTCGGCGTTGGCGACTGAGCCCGCGATGCGCGCGCCTTTACCCCACGGATAACCGGCCTGCTGGTGAATCGCGATGGAGTAGTGCGTCTTGGCGTCAATGTTATTCTTGACCAGAAAATCCACCAATTGATCGCGTTGCGCAGGCTGCTTCGTCTCCACGACGTAGAGATGGAAGATGTGCCGATAACCGGGCAGTTCGACCGGCAGTGTGATCGACTTGCAATCCTTCAGTCCGGCGGTGTAGCGCGCCGACCACTTCCGCCGCAGATCGTTCCACGCGTCGATGTGTTTCAGCTTCGCGCTGAGGACGCCGGCCTGCAGGTCGTCGAGGCGGCTGTTGAAGCCGAAGCTGTGGACGTTGCGCGCGTTCGAGCCGTGATTGCGCAGCTTGCGGACGCGCTCGTCGATCTGCGGATTGTTCGTCACCAACGCGCCGCCGTCGCCAAAGCAGCCAAGGTTCTTTTGAATGATGAAGCTGGTGGCCATGGCGTCGCTCAACTCGCCGATCTTGAAGCCGTTGCCGCGCGCGCCGATGGATTGGGCGTTGTCCTCGATCAGCTTGAGCTTGTGTTTGTCGGCGATCTTTTTGATGGCAGCCATGTCGGCGCATTGGCCATAGAGATGAACAGGGACGATGGCCTTCGTCTTCGGCGTGATGGCGGCTTCGATCTTGGTTGGGTCAATGCACTTGGTTCTTGGATCGCAATCGACGAACACGGTCGTGGCGCCGGCAATCCAGATCGCCTCCGCCGTGGCGAAAAAAGTATTCGGGTGCGTGATGACTTCATCGCCGGGGCCAATTCCCAGCGCCATCAACGCCAGCCAGATGGCGTCGGTGCCGTTGCCGACGCCGATGGCGTATTTCGTGCCGTGATACGCCGCGAGTTCGCCTTCAAACTGCTTGAGCATCGGTCCCATGACGTAGGCGCCGCTGAGCAGGACCTTCTGGATATTGGCGTCGATTTCCTTCTGGATGTTTTGGTATTGTCGGACGTGGCCGTAGAATTCAACTTTCATGGGGCGAGAAGCTAACTGGCGGCAGACTGAGGTGACAAGTTTTTTGTCTGGGTTGGTGTTCCGCCATCAGGCGGTGCGTGAGGCAAAAGTCGTTTCACCGCCTGAAGGCGGGACTCCGAACGGGCTTGCCGCCGGGCGCTGAAAACTTGTGAGCATCCTTGGAAAAAATCTTCCCGTCAAAATGGTGCGGGCGCACCTCGACAACGTGCCGGAGTTCGCGCTGCCCGACGGCTTTTCGCTGCGCCGGTACCAAGCCGGCGACGAAGCGCATTGGCTGCGAATCCATGCCGTCGCCGACCGCTACAATGAAATCACGCAAGCGCTCTTTCGCCAGGAATTCGGATCGGACGAAAAACTTTTACGTGAGCGACAATTTTATCTGCTTGATCCGCACGGCGAAGTTATTGGCACGGGCGCGGCTTGGTTCAAAGATGGTTTTGAAGGCTTGCAGTGGGGTCGCGTGCATTGGGTGGCCATTGTGCCGGAGTACCAAGGCCGAGGTCTGGCAAAGCCACTGCTGACGGCGATTTGCCGCCGGTTACGCGAGCTCGGCCACGGCCGCGCCTACTTGTCCACGTCCACCGCACGCGCCGCAGCCATCCGCTTGTATCTGCGCTTTGGTTTCAAGCCGATGATTCGGAGCGCGGAGGATGACGCGATTTGGAAGAAGATTCTCTCCGCTTCATGTTGAAATTTGTTCGCCGCCGCGGTGCTTGCCGGAGTAGTCTGCCACCATGAATTCCGCCGAAACCTTTTCCGCCGAACGCGGTTTCAATACTCACAGAGGACACCGATGACCACGACACCTCAAATCGCGCACGCGATCTACCAAAACATTTCCGCCAACATTGCCCGCGTCATGCAAGGCCAGACGGCTGCGACGCGCAAACTGCTCGCCGCGCTGGCCAGCGGCGGGCATGTGTTGCTCGAAGATTTTCCCGGCACGGGCAAAACCACGCTGGCCAAGGCCCTCGCCCGCTCGATTGACGCCAAATTCAAGCGTGTGCAGTTCACGCCCGACCTGTTGCCGTCTGACATTCTCGGTGTTTCGATTTTCAACCAACGCGAGCAACAATTCTTTTTCCACGAAGGCCAGATCTTCACGAACATCCTGCTCGCCGACGAAATCAACCGCGCCTCACCGCGCACACAGTCGGCCCTGCTCGAATCGATGGGCGAAAACCAGGTGAGCGTGGATGGCGAGCGGCGCAATCTCTCGGAACTCTTTTTCGTTGTCGCCACGCAGAATCCGGTCGAGTTTCGCGGCACGTATCCGTTGCCGGAGGCCCAAATGGATCGGTTCGCCATGCAATTCAAGCTCGGCTACGTGCAACCAGCCGAGGAAGTCGCCGTGCTCTCGGCACAGGAACACATTCATCCGCTGGATGAACTTCAACCCTGCGCCTCGCTTGCGGACGTCCTCGCGCTCAAACGCGCGGCGCAAGGCGTTCGCATCAGCGACGAACTCAAGCGATACGTCGTGGACATCGTGGGCGCGACGCGTGGCGCGAGTGGTGTACAACTGGCGGCCAGCCCGCGCGCATCCATTGCGTTGATGAAGGCAGCGCAAGCCCTGGCCTTGTTCGACGGTCTGGAGTTCGTCACACCGGAACAAATCCAGGAACTCGCCGTGCCGGTCATTGCGCATCGCGTGGTGATGGAGCCGCAGGCGCGGTTCTCCGGTCTGACGGCACGCGGCGTGGTCGAAGAAGTCGTAAAGAAAATCAAAGTGCCGGCGTGAAGGCCGGGCAATGAACATCCAACATCGAACATCCAACATCCAACGTTCAATGCCCAAGCGTTGGTTTATGCTTTGGGTGTTCGATGTTGGATGTTGGGCGTTGGATGTTTTCCCATGAATATCCTCTTCCGCCTCCTCTATCTCAACTATCGCATCTTCTCGACTCTCCAGTATTGGGCGATGCGGCGGTTCACGCGCCCAGGGTTGGCGCTGGTCGTCGCGGTCATTGTCGCAGCCACGCTGGGGGTCGATCCGGAAAACACCGTCGGCTACCAAGGGTTCACGCTGTTGTTTTCCCTGCTGCTCGTGGCGTTTCTGTTTGCAGGTTTTTTCAAGGTTCGCTTTACCGCCGAGCGACTTCTGCCGCGCTTCGGCACGGTCGGCAAACCGTTTCACTATCGCGTTGCAGTCAGAAATCTCACGGGCAAAACCCAGAATGGTCTCACGCTGCTGGAGAACATTGCCGATCCGCGACCTTCGTTTGCGGATTGGAAGGCGCGGCAACTCGACGACGAGCGACATCTCCGTCCGTTCAGCTTCAGCCGGCGGCGACGCGCGAATCCCTTCAAACTGGCGACGCTCAAAGATGCCGCGGTGCCCGCCGCTCCGCCGAATCAGGAAGTCGAGACGCGTGTGGAAGTGACGCCATTGCGGCGCGGCATTTTACGATTTGCCGGTTTGTCGCTCGCGCGGCCTGATCCGCTGGGACTGTTCCGCGCGATCCGCAAGATTTCGTTGCCCCAATCCATCCTAATCCTGCCGAAGCGCTACTGGCTTCCGCCCGTCGCGTTGCCGGGCGCGATGAAATATCAGCAAGGCGGCGTGGCGCTGGCGTCGAATGTCGGGCTGAGCGATGAGTATGTTTCGTTGCGGGAATATCGGCGCGGCGATCCGGTGCGGCACATTCACTGGCGGAGTTGGGCCAAAACCGGAAAGCCCATCGTCAAGGAATTTGAGGACGAATTTTTCGTGCGGCACGCGCTGGTGCTGGACACCTTCACCGACCAGTCGCACAGCGACGAGTTCGAGGAGGCGGTGTCGGTCGCAGCGTCGTTCGCCTGCACGGTGCTCACCCAGGAATCGTTGCTGGATTTGCTGTTCGTCGGGTCGCAGGCGTATTGTTTCACGGCAGGCCGCGGCCTGGCGCACGCGGACCAAATGTTGGAAATCCTCGCGTCGGTACGGCCTTGCCACGAACAGACGTTCACCTCGCTCGAGGATTTGGTTCTGGACCACGCGAGCGCGGTGAGTGGCTGCGTCTGCGTGCTGCTGGCGTGGGACAACGAGCGACAACAATTGGTGAGAAAGTTGAAGGCGCTTGGCTTGCCGGTGTTGGTGTTGGTGGTTCGGCCCGCTGGAAAAAATGAACCGCGCGATTCCGGTCCGATGCGCGACGAACCAGGCCACTTGCACTTTCTTGAAATCGGGCGGATAGAAGAACAACTGGCGGGGATGATGTGATTAAATCCGAAATCCGAATGTCGAAATCCGAAACAAATCCGAAGATCGAAGTCCGAACCAGAAGGCTTGACCGCATTTCGGCATTCGGAATTCGGGATTCTTTCGGATTTCGGATTTCGGGCTTCGGATTTTTCAGCAAATGAAGCCTCCTCCCTTGTTGCTCGGCGCCGCGCTGCTCTTCTGGGGCTGGCAATCCGATCTGCTGCTCGTGGGCGCGCTCCTGGCGGTCGTGCTCGAAAGCGCGCGGCTCACCAAGGCGCGTTGGGAATTTTCCGACGAAGACTTCAGCCGCATCTGGACTTTTTGCTGTGTGGTCTTTCTGGGCGCGGCGGTTTATGCGTTCACCTCCAACGAGGGCCCGGCAACCTTCGGCAGCCTTTTCCAGAATCCGAATTTCTACACCCAACGCAACGCCGGCGCCTCCACCGCCAAAACCGCCGCCTCACTCTTCCGCTGGCTGCCGATGATTTTCTTCCCGTTCCTGGCAATGCAAATGTTCAGCACGCGCGAGATGATTCCGCTGGCGACGATTTCGCTCATCCTGCGCCGCCGTTGGAAGAAGGCCAAGAAGGCCGGCAAACCCACGCCTGCGTCGCGCGATGTCAACATCGCGTATCCTTATTTTGGCGGCACGCTGCTGGCGGCGAGCGTGCACCCCGCCGAGGGCGCGACGTATTTCTGGGGTCTGTGTGCGCTGTTGGCATGGGCGCTGTGGGCCCAGCGCTCGCGGCGGTTCGCGGTTGTGGTCTGGGTCATTGCGCTGGCGGTGGCGGTGACGCTCGGTTTCTTTGGTCAGCGCAGCATCGGACAGTTTCAACGCTACCTGGAAAATTTCAATGCGCAGTGGGTCTCGCGGTTCATGCGGCGCGGATTCGGCTTCGACCCGACGCAAAGCCGCACCGCGCTCGGCAACATCGGCGAAATCAAGACCTCCGGCCGCATCGGCATCTGGCTCGAAACGAAGAACGGCAGCCCGCCGCCAACTTACCTCCGCGCGGCGAGTTACCGCGGCTACAAGTCGCCGATCTGGTTCGCTGGCTCGTCCAAGGACGATTTCACGAGCGTCCAGGAAGATGTCCTCAACAGCGGTGAGTGGACATTGCTCCGGAGCAAATCCAACAACGCGTCGGTCAATATCACCTGTTATCTGGCCGGCAGGAAAGACAATTACCCCGCCGACCTGCTGCCGTTGCCAACCGGGAGCGCACGGCTGGAAAACTTTTTCGCGTATCTGCTCCAGAAGAACAGCGCCGGCGCCGTGCTCGCCGAGGGGCCGCGTCTGGTGATGTTCGACGCGCTCTATGGACCGGGGGCAACGATTGATTCGTTTGCGGACACCAACGAGGACCTCAAAATTCCCGACCGTGAGAAGCCGGCGCTCGATTCGGTGATTGAGGATTTGCAACTTCGCGGACAAAGCGCGGAACAGGCGCAGCGGACGCTCGCCGCATTTTTTGCCGACAAATTCACCTATAGCAAGTGGCAGGGCCTGCCGCGCTTCAAAAAGAACGACGACACACCGCTGAGCCGTTTCCTGCTGCAGACCCGCAGCGGCCACTGCGAATACTTCGCCACGGCGACCGTGTTGTTGCTGCGCCGAGCCGCCATCCCGGCGCGGTACGCCGTGGGCTGGTCCGTGCATGAAGGTTCCGGCGGCAAATACGTCGTGCGCGCGCGCGACGCGCACGCGTGGTGTCTGGTCTGGGACAAGGAACAGGAAAAATGGCTGGACTTCGATACGACGCCAGCATCCTGGGTTTCGGCGGAAGGGAAAAACAAGTCGGCGTTCCAATGGCTCTCGGATTTCTGGACGCGTATCGGTCTGGAGATCTCGAAAATCCGTTACGGCCAGAGCAAGCTGCGGCAATATCTCCTGTGGATCATCGTGCCGGTGCTGGCGCTGTTGCTGTATCGAATCATCTTTCGTCGCGGGCGACGGCGACAGCGCGGAGCAAAACCGGGCAGCGCGGAAGTTCTCGACTGGCCGGGGCTGGACTCGGAGTTTTACCAACTCGAAAACAAACTTGCCGAACGCGGCGTGCCGCGCGGGGCAAGCGAGCCGCTGAACGAATGGCTGCATCGCATGGCGGAAACGCCTGACCTCTCCGGGTTGCGCGCGCCGTTGGAGGAATTGTTGCGGTTGCACTACCGCTACCGCTTCGATCCGTTGGGTTTGAGCGAGGCGGACCGGGAATTGTTGAAGCGGGAGGCGAGGAAGTGTTTGGAGAAATTGTCGCGCGCGGAGAAGGCGGTTGTCGCCGGAAAATGAAATAGATTTGCAGCGTTTGTCCGCGCGGGTTTCAGGCTCATTTCAAAAGCAAACGGACGCTGGACTGAGATTCACGTCCAGTATACGGTTGCGACTTGAATCTGGATAGGCTTCAAACCCGGTCGCTTGGTTGGAGGTTAGTCTTCATCCAGTTCGCGCATGGAATCAGCTTCCAAAACTGAGCGCCAAAAGAGCAAGCCGTGGATCACTATGGTGGTTGTCGGCCTCGTTCTATATTTCGTTAGTGTTGGCCCGGCTGCACGGCTGATGTATGGAAAGAATGCCAGCGCAACTGCTGCGCACACTTTCGAGACCATTTACGCACCAGTGATTTGGCTTCAGCACACTCCAATACTGGGTTGGTTCATCTATTGGTATGTAGACCAGTGGGAAGCTATTGACGACTAATACGGAGATAGGCTGCAATCGTTAGCGTCATTTTCCAAACGGCACCTGCACGATTCTCGCCCCGCTATCATTACCGGCACTTCGTAATTTCAATTCGGTACCAACTGCGTTTGCCTCGCGCCGCACGTAACCGAGAGCAACGTTGGCTTTGAGCGTTGGTGAGGCGATGGCGCTCGTGATGTGGCCGACTTCCTTGCCGTCTTTGAACAGTTTGTCGCCGCGCACGGGCAAGGTTTTCAAATCGTCGGCCAGACGCAGGCCGCGCAGTTCGCGGTTCACGTGGCCGATGGTGTGGATGCGGTTGATGACTTCTTGGCCGATGTAGCAGCCTTTGTTGTAACTCACCGCGCGCGCCTCGATGCCGCACTCCAGCGCAATGTTCGTCTCGTCCATGTCCGCGCCGAATCGCGGAATGCCCGCCTCGATGCGTGCCATCTCCAAAGCCATCCACCCGCACGCAAGTCCGCCGACGCTTTTCGCGGCGGCGATGAGTTTGTCAGCCACCACTCCCAATGCAGGCAATGGCACGAACAAGTCAAAGCCTGAACGATCATGTGGCTCGTGACCGCTCACCGTAGCAGCCGACGTCAGTCGGCTCTGGCTCTCCTCGGGAGAAGCTTGAGCCGACTGACGTCGGCTGCTACGACGCCCCAGCCGCGACTGCTTCATCAAATAGATTTCGCCCAGAGTCGGGTCGGTGACTTTTAAGGAACTGAGCGTCGCGTTGGGGATTTCAGCAAACAGACTCAAGCTGCGCACGACGGATCCAGCTTTTGGCCCTTGCACGCTGAGCAAGCCGTAGTGCGGCGCGACATCCACCACTTGCACATCGTCGGCGACGATGTATTTCTCCAGCCGTTGCGTCACGACGGCGGTGAGGCCCGGCTCGAAGTCGAGCAGCAGTTCGTCTTGCAGACAGAAGATGTTGAGGTCGCTCTGCATCTTTCCCTTGGCCGTGACGAGCGCGGCGTAACAACCTTCGCCGACGCGCAGGCGTTTCACATCATTCGTGACCTGACCGTGCAGAAAGCGAACGCGGTCCTTGCCAGTCAGGCAAAGCCGGCTGCGAAAGCTCAGTTCAATTACGCCGGCGGTTTCGCGCAACGCCGCGTGCTCCGCCAGCGCGTCACCGTAATGACTGACGACCTCCGCGCCGTTCACCTCGGCGAAGGTGGCGTTCAGGTCTTGATGAAGTTCGTGCAGAGCCAGTCTTACCATGGAGCGAATGTAACGATTCCTCATTCGCGAAGCACAATGAAAATTGAGAAGTCGGTGTGGGCGAAAGCTGGAGTTCACGCTTCAGCGTGGCCGGAACAAGCTAAAGCTTGAACTCCAACCAACGGACACGGTCCCCGCATCTACACAATCGCCTTTCCCGTCGTTGGATCGAAGAAGTGCGCACTGCGCGTGTCGAAGACGAGGGAGGTTTTTTGCTTCACGGCCACTCGATCGGTTGCGTTAACGCGGGCGATAAACGAGTGCGAGCCGGTGGTGAGATAAATGTAGGTCTCAGAACCCATCGGTTCGATGATTTCCACCGAGGCATCCACTATTCTTTCCGGCGGCGCTTCGCGGGCGTGAAGTTTATCAACGATGTTTTCCGGGCGGATGCCGAAAACAATTTTCTTCCCGATGTAGTTGCTCAATTTTGGCGACATCACATCATCCAGTTGAACGGTGAAGTTGTCAGGTGCGGGAATCTGTGAGTGTTGTTCCCGAAAACAAAGTCCGTTTCCTGCTTGCGCTATCTCACCACAAAAGACATTCATGGGTGGCGAACCGATGAAACCAGCGACGAACAGGTTGGCTGGATGGTGGTAGATGTTCATCGGCTCGTCCACCTGCTGGATGACGCCGTTCCTCATTACCGCGATGCGGTCGCCCATCGACATGGCTTCCCCCTGGTCATGCGTGACGTAAATCATGGTGGCGGCGAGGCGGGCCTGGAGTTTAACGATTTCGGCGCGCATCTGCACGCGCATCTGGGTGTCCAAATTGGAAAGCGGTTCGTCGAAAAGGAAGACCCTGGGTTTGCGCACCATCGCGCGACCTACCGCCACGCGCTGACGCTCGCCGCCGGAAAGCGCCTTGGGCAAACTGTCGAGCCAGGCCGTGAGGCCAAGAATCTCTGCCGCTTCCTTGACGCGGTGTTCGATCTCCGCCTTGGGATGCTTCCGTAGCTTCAAGCCGAACGCCATGTTCTCATACACCGTCATGTGCGGATACAGTGCGTGGTTTTGAAAAACCATGGCGACGTCGCGGTCTTTTGGGGACATGTCATTCATCACCTCGTCATCAATGGAAATTGTGCCGCGAGTGATTTCCTCCAAACCGGCGATCAGGCGCAACGTCGTAGTCTTGCCGCAACCGGACGGGCCGACGAGAACAAGGAGTTCCTTGTCCTCGACGGTGAGGTTGGCGTTGTTGACGGCGCAGATCTCCCGGCCTTTTCGCTCTTTGAAAACCTTGGTGAGGTTTTCGATCCGTACTCGTGCCATGAATGAAGTGTTGAATGTTCAGCGCCAAACGTCGAGCGCGGAGTGATCCAGGTGCGGAGGGCGGAAGTTGTATCGGTTGCCAAAAGTAATCTCCAATTTGAACGACGCCCCCTCACCCTTCCCTCTCCCCATCCGATGGGGAAAGGGTGGCGAAGGCCGGGTGAGGGGTTGTTCATTTTTCTATCCGGAAATCTTTTTTGATAATCACTCCAAGACTTGCTTTTCCAGATGGCGAATATGGCGTTGACGCTGGCGCGAGCTTCTCCGCATGATGCGAATCGCGCCCGACAATCCAGCTTGAGCGAAGTGATCGGAGTCGGTTGTCGTGGCCAGAACTCAACACGGATCATGAATCTCGATGCGCTTTATTCGGAGCTGACGTTAAACACTGATGCGAAACTTGTTCTCCTCGTGCTCGACGGCCTGGGTGACATTGCCACAAAGGAACAGGGCTACTTGACGCCCCTGGAAGCAGCCGCGACGCCCAACCTCGATGCATTGGCCAAGGACGCAGCGCAGGGAAGGATGATTCCGGTCGCACCCGGCATCACACCCGGCAGTGGGCCGGGTCATCTCGCGCTGTTCGGTTATGATCCGTTGGAGTTTCAAGTCGGACGCGGCGTGATCGAAGCGCTCGGATTGGGTCTTGAGTTGAAAGCAGGCGACGTGGCCGCGCGTGCCAACTTTTGCACGCTCGACGCCAAAGGGATTGTGACGGACCGCCGCGCTGGGCGGATCGAAACCGAAATCTGCGAAGAGCTTTGCGAGTTGCTGTCGAAAAAGATCAAGAAGGTGGGCGACGCGCAGGTCATCATCAAAGCCGGCAAAGGTCATCGCTTTGTGGTCATCCTCCGCGGCAAGGGTTTGGAGGGGCCGCTGACGGACGCCGACCCGCATCGCGAAGGCGCGCTTATTCCTATTGCTCAACCAGTTAACCGCAAGTCGGCCAAGGCCAAGAAGGCGGCTAAATTGATCAAGGAGTTCTACAAATTGGCGTTGCCAATCATCGCGAAGCGAAAGCCTGCGAACGGCTTTTTGATGCGTGGCATTGCCCACCGACCGGCGATTCCGCTCTTCGAGGAGCGCTACCATCTGAAGCCTGCGTGCCTCGCTGTCTATCCGATGTATAAGGGGCTGGCGCAACTGGTCGGCATGACCAAACTTGAAGGACCGCAGACCATTGCCGGGCAATTCGAGCGTTACCTGGCCGAGTACGAGAACTATGATTTCTTTTTCATTCATTACAAGTACACCGACATGCACGGTGAGGACGGCAACTTCGAAGCGAAGAAAAAGGCGATCGAAGAGTTCGACGCGGCGCTCCCCATCTTGCTGCGAAAGAGACCCGACGTCCTCGCGATCACTGGCGATCATTCCACGCCGTGCGCGTTACGGGGTCACTCGTGGCATCCGCAACCGGTGTTGCTGGTGTCGGCGACTTCCGGTTCGGACAAACTCGACCGTTTCACCGAGACGAATGCGAACCGTGGCTCACTCGGAGTGTTCGAAGCGAAATGGCTGATGCGTCTCATGCAGGCGAACGCAAAAATGTTTGACAAGTTCGGAGCTTGAGCTGGAATTTTATCCAGTTGCCAAAAAACTTTTTCAAAAAATGTGTTGCATGTCGGTAGAAAAGATTTTTTATTTTTTCAAAATAAGACTAGTCAGCAGAAAGATTTCTGTCTAAATGAACTTAGATGAACCCAAAAAACTGATCGGGGGTGATATTCGTGGCAGCTAAAAAGAAAAAAGCAGGAAAGAAAAAGAAGTAACCATCACCCAACACCAGGATGGCAGGTCTGGTCCCAGCGACAGGTTTCCCATCCTGGTCAATTGATCTGTCTCGCCCCGCCGCCGCATGGCCAAATTGGTTTTTGACATCGAGTCCTCCACGCTGCCACTGACAAACTTCGATGAAGTGCAGCAGGAGTATCTTTTTCGCGAGACGGAAAAAATCACCGACGTAGTCGCGCGCGAAACCCGCCGCGCCGAAATCCTTCAGCAGTTCAATCTCTGGCCCTTCACCGCCCAGGTGGTGTGCATTGCCATGCTCAATGCGGACACGGTGCGGGGTCAGGTGCTGTTCACCGCGGATGATTGCGAGGCGGACACTGCCGAGGCCGGGCCGGTCGAGTTTGTTGCCTGCGTGGATGAGACTGAACTACTGACGGCCTTTTGGGACGTGGCCCAGCATTATGAGGCGATTGTGACGTTCAATGGGCGCGGTTTTGATGTGCCCTTCCTTTACCTGCGGTCCGCTCTCTTGAACGTCCCGATCAAACGCAAGGACTGGCTCGGCTACCGTTTTCAAACTGAACCGCATTGCGATCTGGCAGAACAACTTACATTTTACGGCGTCAGCGGTCGGGATGGGGCGGCGCGCAAGTTCAATCTCGATTTCTACTGCAAGGCCTTCGGCATTGAATCACCCAAGAGTCACGGCGTCACGGGGCTGGACGTAAATCATCTGCTGGCGGAAGGCAAGTATCGCGAGATTGCCGAGTATTGTTTGCGGGACGTGCGCGCCACCGTGGAGCTTTACCGGATCTGGAAAGAGCGGCTGGCGGGAATCAAATGAGTGCGGAGTGCGGAGTGCGGAGTGCGGAATCCGAAGCGCGCCGCGGTCGTGAGAGGACGTTCGTTTGTTTTGCAGTCAAGGAGGAGGCGGCTGCGTTTCGAAAAATCGCAGCGGGCAGAACCGATGTTGCGATTCTCATCACCGGCATCGGACAGAACAACGCTCAAAGGTCGGTTCGCGATTTTCTCCGGCAGCATTCTCCTCAGCGTGTGTTCACCTGCGGTTTTGCCGGTGGTCTGAATCCCAAACTCAAAATTGGCGATGTGATTTTTCTCACTGTCTATCCCGATTTGGACAAGGCTCTGGCTGAGTCGGGCGCATCGCCAGCAAGTTTGTTTTGTGCACAGCGCATCGTGACGACGGCGGCGGAAAAGCAAGAGTTGCGTCGCACCACAGGTGCCGACGCGGTGGAAATGGAATCAGGCGCGATTCAAGCCGTCTGCCGCGAGCGCGGAATTCCTTGCGCGACAGTGCGCGTGATCTCAGACACAGCCAACGAAGATTTACCGCTTAACTTCAACCGACTTGCGAAGCCGGACATGAGCCTCGATTACGGCAAGCTGGCGCTGGCAATTGCGAAATCGCCCGCGCAAATTCCAGCACTGTTGCGGCTGCAGAAGAATTGCCGGTTCGCAGCGGAGCAGCTCGCCCGTGTATTGGCGAAGGTCATCTGGCCGCCGTAGGCGTTTGGGCGGCGGGGATTGCGTCCGCCGGTTTGGACTTCGCCTTCTCGCTGTAGCTCACCAGTGCCGCGCCGACGACTATCAGCGCCACGCCTGCCCAACGCAGCGCCGACACTTCTTCCTTGAGAATGATCTTCGCCGCAATGGCGGTGATGACGAAACCAAGAGAAGTCAACGGCCAGATCAGACTGACATCCCGCTGGGAGAGCAGGTATAGCAAGCAGCCAAAAAAAATCGCCTCGAAGAAAATGCCCAGCAGAATATTGCGGTTGACGGCACCGCGCGCCACGAGCCGGCCGATTTCCGCCAGGGTGACCTGTTGAAGTTCACCAATCTGTTTCAGGCCGGCGCTTAAAAAAACCACGCCCACCGCCTCGAACAAAAGACCGATAATCAAGACAAACAGAATTTTGGTCATGCTATAAATCCTCGTAACGAATCAACTTGATGCCGAGTTCTTCAACCAGCGCCTTCACCCGTGGACTGACCAAGGCATCGAACTCGTGCTTAAATTCGTCGAGCGACGGATGCGAGTAAAGCTCCGAATCGCCGGCCGGCAACTGCGGGAGAAGCCGCGTGACGAATCCTTGATCCACGCGCGCATTTTGCAGCAGGCCGAACACCTGCAAGGTATGTCGAATATTTTTGCGCTGAAGAACGGGAAGCGCGCGTCCGGAAAGCAAGCGATGAATCAACGCATGACTCACCCGATACCCCCAGTGGCCGGAAGCCAGGCGCGCATTCAACCAAAAAGGGTCGCGGGTGAAGCGGAAACGCCGGATGCCGAGCCGGTCGGCGTCCTCCATCAGAATCCGGAAGATGGTGGGGTGGAGGTGGAGGTGGAGATGCCCGTTGACATGGTCGAGCGGAAGACCGGTGGCGCGGAATTTTTCGAACTGCGCATGAATTTCCTGACGTAACTGATCGCGCAGGCTTTTTCGGGCGAAGTACCGAAGGCCGGCCTTAACCGGACAATCGACGAATTCGTGTTGCGGGTTGACCAGGCTGGGAATCTCTTCTGCGGACAATGCTGAATGACCGCCCAGCAGGGTCAGGTGCAGCCCCACGCCCAGGCGCGGATTTTCCTTCGCCAGCGCGACGGCTTCCGCAAAGGCCGGCTCGTTCACCATCAAACTGGCGGTGGTGAGGATGCCCTCCCGATGAGCGCGGATGACCGCTAGGTTGATGGAACTGGAGCGGCCGAAATCGTCGGCGTTAACAATGAGGCGGCGGGCGGAGGTCATCAGGCGACGGGTGTTTGGTTCTTAATGTTAATCTTAATCTTGCTCTTCTGCTCCTCCTTCGCCGGCAGATTAAGAGGAAGATTAAGATTACGATTAAGAAGCGAACAAGGCTTAGGGCGTGCCATAATTCGGCGCCAGGGCGCCCGAGACCAACCGACACCAGGTGCGGAAGATGAGCAGGAACTTCTGGCCCTTGTTCAAGCGCGTCGGTCGGTCGCCAAAAACGTTGAACTGCTGCCGCTCCAGTTTGCGCAACAACCGCCAGTAAACCGAGCCCATCAATTCCGCCGCAATCATGGCGCGACGGTCTTCAGCGGGCAAAGTCTCCCGGGCAAGTTGATAAAAATGGCGCGCGCGGCTGGCAACACTCGCCGCCAGTTCACGAAAGCGAGTTGAGTATTCAAGTCGTAGAATTTCCCCGGATGAAATTTGAAAGCGGGCCAGCTCGGCAAGCGGCAGGTAGATGCGGCCGCGTTCGGCGTCGGAACGCACATCGCGCAGGATGTTCGTCAGTTGCAAGGCCTTCCCCAGATGGATGGCATAATCGCGAGACGCCGGATTCTTGTAGCCGAAGATCTCGATGCTCAAGAGTCCGACGACGGAAGCCACGCGATAACAGTATTGTTCCAGGTCGGCATAATTTTCGTAGCGCTTGATGGCCAAGTCCATCTCCACACCGCGGAGCAACTCATCAAAGTACTCGAACGGAAGCCGATATTGTTGAATGACCGGTTGGAGTTCGCGGTTGACTGGAAACTGTGGTGTCTCCGCTCCGCAGGCCCGGCGGATGTCGTCGCGCCACGCGGCCAGAACCTGGCGACGCCGGTCGATTGGCGAAGTTTCATCATCGGTCACATCATCCACTTCGCGGCAAAATGCGTAGAGGGCGGATATCCCATCGCGTTTGGTCCGCGGCAACAGCACGAACGCCAGCGCCAGGTTGGAGGCGCTTTTGCGGGTGATTTGCCGACTTTCTTGCATGCCTTACTTTGGCGGTGGGGGTTGATCCTCCGGGCGGATGGGCGGGAGGCCGCCGGTTTCCGCGAGCGTGGGATTGCGCGGCCGATGTTCCTTGCGGTGCCGGTGCCTTCGGCGATGCCGGTGGCGCGGGGGACTGGCGGAGGCCCCGTCCGGTGAATGGATTTGGGCGAAGGAAGGTGGATGCGGAGTGCGCAACAGGCCGCGGCGGCGGTGTTTACGATGCAGGAGGTAGGCAAAGAGAAAAACCAATAATGTGATGGCCACCAGAACCGCCACAAAAATCGTCACCTCATCGAACCGACGCGTGGCGACCAGTTGGTTGGCTGGTTGAGCATCGCTCACATTGGTATCAACCTGGGCCAGAATCAGACTGGTGGGTTTCATAAAGAATCTTCCGCTTCAGCCGGCAACGCACTCACCTCACTACCCTCGGGCACCGCGCTGATGTTCAATCGCCGCAGCCGGTAGCGCAGAGCGTGTCGGCTGATCTTCAACTGTTCGGCCGCCTTGGCGATGTTGTAGTGATGTTCTTCCAGCACACTGGTCACCAGTTCGCGTTCGAATTTGTCCAGCAGGGAATCCAGGGATTGGGTGCGGAGGGCGGCCGGCGCCCCGGGTTTGTGCAGCCGGGTTTCGATTTCAAAATCCGGCAGGCTGGCGGCTTGGATTTCGTCGGTCGTTTCCAAAATCAAGGCGCGCTCCACGACGTTGCGCAATTCCCGGACGTTGCCGGGCCAGTGATGGGCCAGCAACTGTTCGCGCGCTGGTCGGGAAAATCCTTTCGTGGGCTTGTTCACCACCCGGCTGAAATGATTCAAAAAATGGTCGGCGAGCAACAACACATCGTCGCCTCGTTCGCGCAGCGGCGGCAGGCGGAATTGGAAGACATTCAAGCGGTGGAACAGATCCTCGCGGAAGGTGTCGTCGCGGATCGCCGCCACAATGTCCCGATTCGTGGCGGCAATCAGGCGCACATCGACCTTCAACGGCTGAGTGCCGCCGACGCGCGTGAAGCTGCCGTCTTCCAAGAAGCGCAGC
Source organism: Verrucomicrobiota bacterium (assembly GCA_016200005.1). Lineage (NCBI taxonomy): Bacteria > Pseudomonadati > Verrucomicrobiota > Verrucomicrobiota bacterium. The sequence continues at coordinate 31,404 of JACQFP010000049.1, forward strand.
AACTTGGCTTGCAGCGGCTTGCTCATGTCCGCAATTTCATCCAGAAAAATCGTCCCGCCGTCCGCTTCTTCCACGCGTCCGGGTTTCTGTTTGTGCGCACCGGTGAACGCCCCTTTCTCGTGGCCGAACAGTTCGCTTTCCAACAGCGTTTCGGGGATGGCAGCGCAATTGATGCGGATGTAATTGGCGGCGTGCCGACGGCTCAGGCTGTGAATGGCGCCGGCCACCAATTCCTTGCCGGTGCCGCTTTCGCCGAGGACCAGCACGGTCGCATCAGTCGGCGCAACTCTTTGAATCAACTGCCGCAACTCCCGCATTTGCGGCGATTCGCCGATGATGTGTTCGAGGTGATACGTTTCAAAAGCCTGCGCGCGCAAGGCGACGTTTTCCTGCAGCAGGCGATAACGCTCGGCGCAACGCGAGACGGCGTGCAGCAACTCCTCGGGCGCAAACGGTTTGGCCAGATAATCAATCGCCCCTGCTTTGATGGCTTCCACGGCCAGCTTGGGGGTGGCGTAGGCGGTGATCATCAGGATCGGCAGGTCCGGCCATTGGGCGCGCGCTTTGCGCAGGAATTCAAAGCCGCTCATGCCACCAAGCCGGGCATCCGTGATGACCATGAAAAAATTCTCCTGCGCCAGCAGGCTCAGCCCCGCTTCGGCCGATTCAACCGCGCGGGTCGAATAGCCTTCGTCGCCCAACACAGTCTCCAGGGAGAGACGCATGTTTTTTTCATCGTCCACGACGAGCACGGGTGGCAAGGGAAAGCTCATGGGCCAAGTCTCAGCAACAGTTTCGCGGGGAACAATAATATGAAGCGCGCCCCTTGTCCAAGCTCTGATTCAACGCGCACAGTTCCACCGTAAAGCTCCACGTTGTGTTTGACGATCGCCAGCCCCAGTCCCGTGCCTCTTTCCTTGCTGGTAAAGTAGGCATCAAAAATCTTCCCCAACTTGTCGGCGGCGATGCCCGGCCCGTCATCCCGGACAATCACTTCAATGGAATAATCGCGCTGACAATGAGCGCTCAGAAAAATGTTTCCCTTTCCCCGCAATGCTTCACGAGCATTTTGCAGCAGGTTCACAAATACCTGGAGCAGATGGGCGCGCTGCATCAACAGCGGCGGAAAATGGGCCGCATAATCGCGATGGATTTGGATCTCATATTGCGCGCCGCGCGGAAAGACTTGCTCGACGGCGCGCTCCAGTTCCTCGATCACGCTCAATTTTTCCACACGACCTTCGCTCAACTGCGCATAACCAATCAGTTGCGTGATGATGCGGTCCGAGCGTTCCACCTCCTCCTGAATGATTTGAATCTGTTGAGCCGCGTCGCCTTTGCCTTCACGCAACGCGCGCTGGAGGGAGAAGGCCGCATTGTTGATGATGCCCAACGGGTTTTTCATTTGATGGGCGATTTCGGCGGCCAGCCGGCCAGCGGCGGCCAACTGTTCCTGGCGGGCGGCAAATTCCTGCGCTTCCTCCTCCACATGACGTTGCTTTTCCAACAAAGCCCGCACCCCGTAACAACTAATGGTCATCAACCAAAGGATGATCAGGCGTAGTAGAAAGGGTTCAGTGGCGACCTCGGCGCTCGGGGCTTCGGGTTGTGAATTCACCAGAATCCGATGGCGGGCAGGTTGAGACTTGACCGATGGTTGAACAACCTTCCGGGTCGGCGGCAGATAAAGCGCGGTGGTTTCCAGCTCGCCGACGTTGATGGCCAGGCTGCCTGCGCCAAGGTAAAAACCGCTCAACATCAGATTCAACACGATTTGCGGCATCGCCAGCGGAATGCTCAGAGCGTTGACCACGATCAACCCTGGAAAAACCCAGAAAAGAATGCTTTCGAATCCGCCAGTCACCAACGTCAGGCCCGCCAGCATCAGACCGTCCAACAAACCGACCGTAAACACCAGCCATTGGATCATCCCGAGGGGAAAGCGTTTCACCACTAGGAGAACGCTCGCGGCGCCGGCTTGAAACAGCACGTAGAAAACAAAGAAGTTTTGCAGCGTTTCCAGGACGACGCCCTGCGTTGTGGCCACCTCGGCGAGCCAGCGCGAGTAAAACAGATAATAAAGCACCACTCCCGTCACCATCACCCGCGCCGGCAAAACGATGTTGCGCTGCACCGCCAGAATGCGTGAGGTTTGCTGGGGCGGATCGGGGGCTGGAATTTCCAGCATTGCGGCCAGTTTTTTTGGCCATTGCCATTGGAATTGATTCATAGGCAATCTGCCCTCCGGGCATCTTTACTTATCAGGCCAGCAATTCCAGAACGCGGGCAGCCACTTTCTCCACTGGCCAGAGCCGTCCCAACCCTTCGTAACCGCAGGAGAGTAGCCCTTCCTCCGGCCCGATGAACTCGGCGCCGCGCGACTTGAGCGTTGCCACGTTTTGTTGCGTGGCCGGGTGCAGCCACATCTTGCCGTTCATGGCCGGCGCGATCAGCACCTTGGCTTTGGGATTCAGCGCCAGCGCAATGCACGTCAAGGCGTCATCGGCAATGCCATTCGCCATTTTTGCCAGCGTGTTGGCCGTCGCGGGCGCGACGAGCAACAGCGCCGCCTCATCGGCGAGTTTGATGTGGGTGGGTTTCCAACCTTCCTCCTCGTCGTAAAGGTCGGTGACGACCGGATGGCGGGACAGGGTCTTGAAGGCGAGCGGCGTGATGAAGCGGAGCGCATCCGCGGTCATCACCACGTGCACATCACCACCCCGTTGCGTCAATTGGCTGGTCAACTCCGCCGCTTTGTAAGCCGCGATGGAGCCGGTCACTCCAAGAACAATATTTTTACTCTTGCTCATCGGTTGCGCCTTGCGTCGGCCAGTGCTCAATCAACTGCCGGCGGTTGCGCCCGGGCCGGGCGCATTTTTTCCGCCTCTACGATCGCCTGCATCCGTCGCAAATCTTCGGCAATGGTCGTGCTGATCAATAGGTAATCGAAATTCTTCCACTGCGCAATCTCCTGCCGCGCCACGCCGAGTCGCTTTTGGATGGTTGCCGGCGAATCAGCGCCCCGTTTCTTGAGCCGGTTTTCCAATACAGCCAGCGAGGGCGGCGTCAGAAACGTCATGACCAGCGCCCGTTTCAATTCCTCATCCTCTTCGGTCCGCGCGCGAATCGTGGCCGCGCCTTGCACATCCACGTTGAGCAGCACATCCCTGCCTTGCCGCAGCTTGCCCAGCACTTCGGTCTTTAATGTCCCGTAGCTGTGACCGTAAACTGTCGCGTGTTCCAGAAAATTGCCTGCCTGCACCCGTTTGAGAAAGGAGGCGGCGTCCAGAAAATAATAATCCACTCCGTCGCGCTCGCCTTCCCGAGGAGGCCGCGTCGTGCAGGTGACGGCCCGCGTGAGACCGGGATTGGCCGCGAGTAGTTGCTGGCAAAGCGTCGTCTTGCCGCCACCGGAAGGCGCGGAAATGACAATCAACAATGGACTCGGATGCGCATCAGCCATTTTGAAATCCGGCGTGGCCGGTGCGCAACAAGGTGCCGATACGAAGGCGCGCGGCAGCACACCTCCGACTTCCGACTTCTGACTTCTGACTTCGGGTCTTCATTCCACGTTTTGCGCCTGTTCCCGGAATTTTTCCAGTTCGGCCTTGAGCACCACGACTTCTCGCGAGATCAAACTGTCATTGGCTTTGGCGCCGAGGGTGTTGATTTCGCGGTTCATCTCCTGCGAAAGAAAATCCAGCGTGCGGCCGACCGGCTCCCTGGACTTCAAGCAATCCTCAAACTGCTGAAAATGACTTTCCAGTCGCGTGATCTCCTCGGAAACGTCCGAGCGATCCGCGAAGTAAATCACCTCCTTGAGCAGTCGCTCGTCCTCCAGTCCCGGCACTTCGAGGCCGGCGTTCTTGATCCGCTCGCGCAATTGTTCCTGGTACCGCTTCGCGACCTCGGGCGCCTGTTTGCGCACCCGCGCCACCGATTGGCGGATCACCGCCATCCGCGATTTCAAATCGTGCGCCAGATGGGCGCCCTCCCGCTCGCGCATCTTCACCAGTCCCGTCAACGCCTTTTGCGTGGCCTTTTCCACGGCCGGCCAGAAGTCATCCGCGTCGGTCACCGGCTCGTCCGTTTGCAAGACGCCGGGCGCGCGCGCCAGCAGTTCCAAGGAGACAGGGTCAGTCAGTTTAAGACTCCTGGCCAGTTTACGAAACTCGCGCGCATACGCCCTGGCCAGGGCCGCGTTCAACCGGACTTTGCCGCCTGCTTTTTCATCTGCGGAATGAAGCGAAACCCGCACCGTCAACCGGCCGCGCGCAATGCCGCGATTGATTTCATCCCGCAACCGCGACTCCAACGGCTCCAACTCGCGCGGTAAATTCACGGAGATATCGCTCTGTCGGCGGTTCACCGAACTGAGTTCCACCGTGATTTTGAAGCCGTCCTGCGCGCACTCGCCGCGTCCGTAGCCAGTCATGGATTTCATGCGTGCGGCGACTATGCGAAAACGTCGCCGCACAAGCGAACTTTTTTTGGACGTTCACCTCCCGATCCAAGAAATCACTTGCACTTGAGGTGTGCCCTGTCGAATCTCTGACCACTGATTATGAAATCTCCGGCTGTGTGGGTGAATCTATTGATCGGGCCGTCCCTCTTGATGGCCGCCGGCGCAACCAATGAAGTGTCCGTCAGCCCCAAGGACCTGCCGCGCGTCCCGCCCACCGAAGCGACCAACGCCCTCAGGAATTTCCGGATCAAAGCGGGGTTTCGGCTGGAACTAGCGGCCGCCGAACCGCTCGTCGTCAGTCCCGTCGCCATGTCCTTCGATGAGAACGGGCGCTTGTTCGTCGTCGAAATGATTGATTACTCCGAGCGCCGGCCGGAGCAACTCGGGCGCATCCGGCTGCTCGAAGACACGAACGGCGACGGGCGTTTCGACAAGAGCACCGTGTTTGCCGACCATCTTCCCTGGCCGACGGCGGTGATTTGTTACGATGGCGGCGTGTTCGTCGGCGCCACGCCGGACATTCTTTTTCTGAAAGACACCGACGGCGACGGCGTGGCGGACGTTCGCCGTCAGGTGTTCACCGGTTTTGCCAGTGACTACGCGCCCTACGAAACCAACAAGCTCAACGTTCAGGCGATGCTCAACAGTTTCAACTGGGGACTCGACAATCGCATTCACGGCGCCACGAGCCTGAGCGGCGGCAAGGTCACGTCGGTGGAGAATCCGACCGCGCCCATCGATCTGCGCGGACGCGATTTTTCCTTTGATCCAAAAACGCTCACGCTGACCGCCGAAGCCGGCGGCGCGCAACACGGACTCAGCTTCGACGACACCGGTCGAAAATTCCTTTGCAGTAACAGCGATCACATTCAGACGTTGATGTACGATGATCGCTACGCCGCGCGCAATCCGTATTACGCCATGCCCGGTTCGCGCGTCAGCATCGCGGCGGACGGGCCGGCGGCCGAGGTTTATCGCATCAGTCCCGACGAACCGTGGCGCGTCATCCGCACGAAATGGCGCGTCACCGGGGTGGTGCCCGGCCTCATCGAAGGGGGCGGGCGGCCCTCCGGTTACTTTACTGCCGCGACCGGCACCACGATTTATCGCGGCAACGCCTGGCCGACGGAATACCTGGGCGACGCATTCATTGCCGACTGCGGCAGCAATCTGGCGCATCGCAAAAAACTTTACCCAGATGACGTCGGGTTGCTGGCGAAACGTCCGCCGGGCGAAGAGCGAGTGGAGTTCCTGGCCTCGACGGACAACTGGTTTCGCCCGGTGCAATTCGCCAACGCGCCCGATGGCAGCCTGTATGTCATCGACATGTATCGCGAAGTGATCGAACACCCGTGGTCGCTGCCCGAGCCGCTCAAGATACATCTCGACCTGAACAGCGGCAATGACCGGGGGCGCATCTACCGCATCGTGCCGTTGAATTTCAAGCAACCCAAACTCCCTCAACTCGGCAAGGCGACGACCACCCAACTCGTCGCCACGCTCGCGCATCCGAACGGCTGGCATCGCGACACTGCCGCGCGACTGTTGTATGAGCGGCAGGACAAGACCGCGGTGCCGCTGCTCACGCGGTTGCTCAATGACTCCAAGTTTCCGCTGGGCCGGATGCACGCGCTTCATGCGTTGGACGGTTTGCACGCATTGACCGAAGCGCACGTGTTGCGTGGATTGCGAGACGCCGACCCGCGCGTGCGCGAACACGCGGTGCTGCTGTCGGAGAAATTGATTTCCAACAACGGCGTCATCGCCGAAGCGATTTGGAACCAACTGCGCATGCTGACTGCCGACCCCGCGCTCCGCGTGCGCTATCAACTGGCCTTTACGCTCGGTGAATTCAAACACGCGGGCCGCGTTGCGGTGCTCGCGCAAGTCCTCCGGAGCGATCTGCCCAGTAAATGGATGCAGGCCGCGGTGATGAGTTCGCTCGCGGAGGGGACAGGAGAAATGTTCGTCACGCTGGCGTCAGACCCGGTTCTGCGCAACGCGCCGGTCGGCCAGGAATTTTTGAGTCAGTTGGCAACCGTCGTGGGCGCCAAGAATCAGCCGGAGGAAGTGAACGCAGTGTTGAATTTCATCGCCGGCCTGAACGAACAGCAGCCGCGCTTTACCTTCACGCGCGCGTTGGGGGACGGACTGCTACGCGGTCACAGTTCGTTAACCGCGGCGGATCGGCAGGGAAAACTGAAATCCCTTTACTCGGAAGCGGTGGTGGTGGCGGCGAACCTCCGCATTCCTGAGCCTTTGCGGCTGCAAGCCATCCGACTGCTGGGTTCGACGAGCTACAATGAAGTGGGTGACACGCTGATCCGCCTGCTGGATCCGATTCAATCCCAAGCCGTGCAATCGTCGGCACTCACCACCCTCACCAGTTTCTCGGACCCCCGAATCGGCCACACTCTGGCGCAGCGCTGGCCCAACCTGACGCCGGCGCTGCGCAATCAGGCGCTCACCGCGCTGTTGGCCCGGCCGGAACGTGTGCCAGCGCTGCTGACCGCCATTGAGCAGGGAACCATCCGGCCGGCCGATCTTTCGCCAAACCAAACAAAGTTCCTGAAATCTTATCGCGATCAATCGATTCAAAAACGTGCTGTTAAAATTCTCGCGGAACCACCCACCCGCGCACGCCAGGAAGTGGTGAACAATTTCATGCCGGCTCTGCAACTGAAGGGAAACGCGGCTGCCGGCAGGGAGATTTTTCTCGCCCGTTGCGCCACGTGTCACCGGTTGGAAGGCGCCGGCTTTGCACTGGGGCCTGACCTCACCAGCGTCAAATCCAGCGGCAAGGAAACCATGCTCATCAACATCCTGGACCCGAATCGTGAAGTGCTGCCGAATTACATCAGTTATGTCATCGAAACCAAGACCGGCGACAGTTTGATCGGCTTGATCGCCAACGAAACCGCCACAAGTGTCACGTTGAAGCAGGCCGGCGGTGTCGAGTCCGTGGTGCTGCGGTCCAACATTCAGTCGATTCAAAGCCAGGGCCAATCGACCATGCCGGAGGGGCTGGAAGCCGGCCTGACCGCGCAGGACCTCGCCAATTTGCTGGAATTCATTGCAACGGCCGGACCGTCCAAATAAACGTCCGCCATGGCTCGTTGCGCGGTCTGGAAGTTTTCCATTTCCCAAAGGCACATTCTCCGTCATCCTGCTGGCATGGGCAAACGACGTGAGGCACGGGAACGCGCCGTGCAATTTCTTTATCAGTACGACCAGAATCCGACCGACGATCTCGATGAGGCCCTCAATCTATTCTGGGATTCGCAGCGCAAATCGGCGCTCGCGGAGGACAAAGCCGACTCCACCTGGGGGCAACCGGTCGAGTTGGCGCCGCCGACTCCCGAGGAAGCTGCCCTGCGCCTCTTTGCTGAGCCGTTGATCCGCGGCGCGCTGGAGTATCGCGATGAACTGGACGAGCAGATCAAGAAACACGCGCTGAACTGGGACTTGCACCGCATCGCCGTGGTGGACCGCAACATCCTCCGCCTCGCCATTTACGAAATGCTGCATCGCGAGGACATCCCGCCCATCGTCAGCATCAACGAGGCGGTGGACATCGCCAAAAAATTCTCAACCCCGGACAGCGGCAAATTCGTCAACGGCATTTTGGACAAGATCAAAGGCGAGTTGATGCGTCCGGCGAGGATTGTCAAATGATGTTCGCCGACCTCCATCTGCACACGAATTTTTCCGATGGCACGTACACGCCGGAGGAACTGGCGGTGTATGGCCGGCAGCACGGATTGGCGGCCATGTCGTTGACCGACCACGACACCATTGAAGGTTGCGCCCGGATGGCGGCGGCCTGCCACGCCACCGGCATCGAGTTCATTTCGGGCGCCGAATTGACGGCCGAATTGAACCACATCGAACTTCACCTGCTCGGTTATTGCATCGACATTCACAATTCCAAATTGCTGACCGAAATTGCCCATTTCCAAATCGTCCGGCAAAACCGCATCCGCGAAATGGTGGCTCGGCTGAATCAACTCAACATTCCGTTGCAGGCGGATGCCGTGTTTGCGCTGGCCAATTGTAAAGCGCCGGGCCGGCCGCATGTCGCCCGCGCGCTGGTGCAGGCCGGGCTTTGCCCCAGCCTCGACGAAGCCTTCAACCGTTTTTTGAAAAAGGGCCGGCCCGCGTGGGTGCCCAAGTTCAAAATCTCCGCGTTGGACGCCATTACCCTGATTCACCAGGCGGGCGGCGTGGCGGTGCTGGCGCATCCGGGTTTGAACCGCTCGGACGACATCATTCCCGATCTCGTTGCGGCGGGCTTGGACGGCCTCGAATGTTTTCACAGCAGACATTCCACCACCACAGCGGAACATTACCTGATGTTGGCCGACGAACATCACCTCCTGGTCACCGGCGGTTCGGATTGTCACGGCATGAACAAAGGCAAACCGCTCATCGGCACGATCAAACTGCCTTACGAACATGTCGAAAAGCTCAAGACCACCGCGGCCTCAAGGCGCCATCACGAGCAACTGGCACTCGTAAATCGTAAATCGTAAATCGCAAATCCCCGCATGGGCCTCTTCTCCAAGTTCAAAGCCGGTCTCGCCAGGACCCATGGCAAACTGGCGCACGAAATCAAACGCATCGTCACGCGCTCGCCCAAACTTACCAGCGAATCGCTTGAAGAACTCGAACACGCTCTCATCGCTGCCGACCTCGGCATGGCCGTCACGCAACAGATCATCGCCGCCGTCAAGCAAGCCTACGAATCCCAGGGCACGACCGGCCACGACGTGTTCGCCATCGCGCGCGCGGAAGTGGAAAGGAATTTGTCCTCGAACAAACCCGATCTGCTGAAAGCTCCCAGCGGCCCGACCGTCGTCTCCATCGTCGGCGTCAACGGCACGGGTAAGACCACGACCTCCGCCAAGCTTGCACACTACATCCAGTCGCAGAAAAAGACCGCTCTGCTCGCCGCGTGCGACACCTTCCGCGCCGCCGCCATTGAGCAACTCAAACTCTGGGGCGCGCGCCTCAAAGTCGAAGTCATCGCCAGTGCGTATGGCGCGGACGCCGCGTCCGTGGCGCACGACGCCGTCACCGCCGCGCAGGCGCGCAAGGCCGATTACCTCTTCATTGACACTGCGGGCCGCCTGCACACCAAGCACAACCTCATGCAGGAACTGCTCAAGCTCCATCGCGTCATCGGCAAGCAACTGCCCGGCGCGCCGCACGAAGTCCTGCTCGTGCTCGACGGCAGCACCGGCATGAACGCGCTGAACCAGGCGCGCGAATTCAACAAAGCCGTCCCGCTCACCGGCCTCATCGTGACCAAGCTCGACGGCACGAGCAAAGGCGGCATGGTGGTGGCGATCCAGAAGGAACTCGGCCTGCCCATCAAATTCATCGGCCTCGGCGAGCAACCGGACGATTTGCAACCCTTCGACGCGAAACAATTCGCGCAGGCGTTGTTTGAGGAATAAAAGCTCTTTCGCTGACGCCTAATTTCGGTTACTTTGCCACCATGAACGCAGTCCTTGAAAACCCGGATAAAGTCTGGACGTATGAGGACTATTTGAGCCTCGACGATGGCGTCTATTTTGAAATCATCAACGGCAAGGCCCTTATGTCTCCCTCACCCGAACTTTTCCACCAACGCTGGGCGCGCAAAATCTTTCTGGCTGTGGAACGCCATGTCGAAGCTCGGAAGCTGGGCGAAGTTTTTTTTGCGCCGATTGATGTGGTTCTGGATGAGAAGAACGTCGTTCAGCCCGACCTCATTTTTATCTCCAACGCCAACGCCCGCATTTTGGAACGTCGCGGTGTCATGGGCGCGCCCGATCTGGTAGTGGAAATCATTTCTCCGACAAGCCTGCGCCGCGATCGTTATGACAAACGCGAACTCTATGCCCGCTTCAGCGTGAAGGAGTTCTGGCTGGCCGATGTCGCCAACCGATCCATCGAAATCCTTTCGCTTCAGAAGAGCGGCTACCAATTGCTCTCTGGCGCCACGAATGAAGGGAAAATCCGCTCCGAAGTTTTTCCCGGATTTGAACTCGACCTCGCATCGTTGGTTTGAACCATGCTCAGCAGCGCGGGCTCGGCGAGCAACCGGACGATTTGCAGCCTTTCGGCGCGAAACGGTTTGTGGAGACGGTGTTCGAGGAATAAACTGAAAACAGATATATGTCCTGCATGTTCACAGTTTGTGGAACGAAGTTTGATCCAGACGCATTTCTCAAGCGTTCCAAGCTCAAACCCCATGTTGTTTGGCATAAGGGCGAGCCGGTGTTTCCGAGAACCAAACCGAAGGGAAGGAAGCTTCCCGCTTCGGGAATCAAATATGAAGCAAGCCGCAAAGGTTTTGGCAATCTGACGGGACAGATCAAAGATGCGTTGCACTTTCTGCAAAAGTGGCACCGCGAGGTATTGAAGCTCGCTCGTTATCCGGGGGTCGAGGAGGCTTACCTGGACTTCGGAATTTGGAGGCGGGACGTGGTGGGTCAGGTTGATAGTTTTCCACCCGAACTCGTTCAATCTGCTGGACGCGCTGGTGTCGGCATTGTCCTTTCTGTTTATGCCGTTTCGCCACCTCGAGGTTTGAAGCGCATCTTCAAATCGAAAGTCTGGAGTAAGAACCAAAAGCGATGACGCATTACGAATGTAATCCGCGTTTACAGAAGTTGATCCGCGGTTGATTCTCATTCTGGCCGGCAGCCCTTTCCGTTTGGGCCTCTCCACCCGCCATCGTCTTTTGGCTTTGGCGTGACACGCGTCAGCGGCTACGATACGTGGCGATGTCTGACGCCCAATTCATGCGCCTCGCTCTCCGGCTCGCTCGGCGCGGTTACGGCACGACTACGCCGAATCCGGTGGTGGGTGCCCCTTTCGCGGTTTCTTTCACGCTCGTAACCAATTCATTTTCTGGCTATTGACCCGCGCCCATGAAAATTCGGTGGACGCCGCCGGATTCTCCTGACAACTCCGAAGGATTGCATTACGTCGCTTGCTCCTTTAGTTTCACGCCATGAAACAGGTCGAGCTGAAAGCGGACACAGCCTGGCGTAAATCGCGCCTGGCCGCGCGCCTGCTCATCCGCAAGGAATCCCGCCCGCTCCGCCCACGCGAGCAAGCACTGGCACGCCAACTCAGTCAGGATTTCGAAGTGACCAACCGGCTCATTCAACAGGCGCTTTATTTCCTGGGCATCGGCCCGCGCAAACATGCCTTCGATCAAAAATTGGTGGGCAGGCGAAATTGACTGGGCCACGCCGGCGGGACAGTTACTCCAGAAATTTCTGGTCGCGCTGCCCACGAATCGGCCATTTCATTTCACCATCTATGGTTCGGCGCCGCTGCAACTCACCGTGGATCGCCAGTTGTTGAGCGGCGATGTGGATTTGTTTTCCGACGACGATGAGGATTTGTCGGCCTTCATCGCGGCAGCCAAACTGGATAAGACGCAAGGCGGTTTTTACCTCGAACCGGGTTTCGAACTGAGCTTCCGCACCAGCCCGCGCTGGCGTCAGCGCGCGGCCAAGGTTCAACGCGGAAACGTAACCCTTACCATTCCCCACCCGTTGGACATTCTCATCGGCAAACTGGATCGCCTCGACGCCAAGGATCTGAAAGCGTTCGAGCGAGTCGTCCAACTCACAGGGCATCCCACGGCGGACGAATTCAAACGCGAACTCCAGAATGCGCTGGATTTGTTCCGTCCCGCCTTTGACGAGGATTCGCCAAATCGTTACCCGGAAAACACACGGCGGCTGTGGCGCGAAATCTTCCATGCCGAGATTGATGTCCGACGCGATATCATTGAGCCGGCCAACGCGCGGAGAAAACAAGGCTACGGCGAACTGCCGCCGGATTACAAAAAGGTTCTTGGCCAATGACCTGGCTGAGTTCGACCGATCTCGCCGACAAGGACGTGGGTTTCATGCGCCTCGCCCTCCGGCTCGCCCGACGCGGTTACGGCACGACTTCGCCGAATCCAATGGTGGGCGCGGTGCTGGTGAAGGGCGGCAAAATCATCGGACGCGGCTGGCATCGGCGCGCGGGTTTACCCCACGCGGAGATCGAGGCGCTTTGCGACGCGCACAAGGGCGGCCACAATCCCTGCGGCGCGACGCTTTTCGTGACGCTCGAACCCTGTTGCACGCACGGGCGCACGCCGCCTTGCACGGACGCGATCATCGCAGCAGGCCTCAAGCGCGTGATCGTTGGGGCGACTGATCCGAATCCGAAGCACGCCGGAAAGGGTATCAAGATTTTGCGACGCGCGGGGATCGAAGTGAACCAAATTGGTCAAACCCACCCCCGCCCCCTCCAAGGGAGAGGATCATTTGGTCGCCCGCGCCCGGCTAGTTCCCCTCTTGGAAGGGGTAAGGGGTGGGTTCACGCGAACAATCCAGCAAGACGTATCGCCGGCGAGTGCGCGAAGCTCAACGAGTCATTCAATCATTGGATTGTCCGTCGCACACCATTCGTCACGGTGAAGGCCGCAATGACGCTGGACGGAAAAATCGCGACGGCCAGCGGCGAATCAAAATGGATAACCGGTCCGCAAGCACGCGCTTACGGAATTAAGTTGCGGCAAGGGAGCGACGCGATTCTGGTCGGCATCAACACGATTCTGGCGGATGACCCTAGCTTGACGGCGCGGACGAGGAAAAACATTCAACATTCAAAATCCAACATCCAACGCCCAAGATTGCGCCGCATCGTTCTGGATTCGCTGGCGCGCACGCCGCTGAACGCAAAGGTTGTGAGGGACGAAGACGCCGCGTTGACAACGATTGTGGTGAGCAAACACGCGCCGAAAAGTCGTGTGGCGGCGTTGAGAAAGCATGTGAACGTCATCATCGCGCCGACCAAAAAATCGCAAATCGCAAATCGCAAATCGCAAATCAATTTGCGCTGGCTGCTGAAGAAACTTGGTTCAGAAAACGTGACGAGCCTGCTGGTCGAAGGTGGTGGCGAGGTGAACGCATCGTTCCTGCTCGGCGGTTTCGCGCAACGCGTCGCGTTTTTCTATGCGCCAAAAATTCTGAGCGGTCGCGATTCACGCAAGGCGGTGGCGGGAGCGGGTGTGGAGCGACTCGCGGACGGGATTCAACTCAGCGCTGTGGAGTGGCGGCGACTGGGACCGGATTTGTTGTTGACCGCGCGGGTTGGAGTTCAAGCTTGAGCTTGTTTTCCAGAGCGGCTTCAACAAACTCAGACCAGCCGAAGCTTGAACTCCAACGGCCATGTTCACAGGAATCATTGAAGAAACGGGCGTTGTCGAACGCATCACGAAGACTGCGAAGGCGATTGAATTGACGTTGCGCGCGCAACGTTGCGGGCGCGGCTTGAAAGCGGGCGACAGTCTGGCCGTCAACGGTTGTTGTCTCACGGTGGCGAGGATCAAATCGCGCGGTCGTTCCAAAATCGTGCAACTGGATTTGCTTCAGGAAACCTGGCAACGAACGAATCTGCGTTTTGCCCACGTCGATTCGCTGATCAATCTGGAACGCCCGCTGCCCGTCAATGGGCGTTTGGGCGGGCACTTCGTCACCGGTCACATTGATGGGGCTGGAGAAATCATTCGCTGGGAGCGTGCCGGGCGGGACCACGTTCTGGACATCGCCGCGCCACCAGACGTGATGCGCTACATCGTGTTCAAAGGCTCGATTGCGGTGGATGGCATCAGTCTGACCGTGGCGGCGGTGCGGAAGAAAAGTTTTCGCATCTGGATCATCCCGCACACTTACGAAGTCACGGCATTGCGGGAACGGAAAGTGGGCGATGCGGTAAACTTGGAAGCGGACATCCTGGGCAAATATGTCCGGCAGTTTCTCAAGGCCGGGAAGCCGGCTTGAATTGCGGCTCGCTTTCCTTGCTCATCGACGCGGGCGCAATCTCGCGCACGCGGCTCGCTGGAATGTAAACATCTTTGCCGGCCCCATCCTTGAAATGGTAACTACCGTGCTCCAAACGCGGTTTGGTGGCAGTCGTGATGATGCTGCCATTGGCGAGCTTGAGGTTGTAGTGCCGGGCGCAACCCGTCAGCAACGCGGCGCAAAGGGCGCCGATGGATAGAAGGCGATTCTTCATCAACGGGCAACCGGGTGAGTTCACCAATGTCGTTTTGGTGCGCCTGGCAGGATTTAAGCCGGCGTCCCGAACCGTTCGCGAATTGCTCATGACGGAGACTTAAATGACACAAGTTGCTCCTGCATTCAACCTTCGAGTGAAACTCTTCTCATCCATCAGCAGGCCGCAGGTTCGCACGGAGTGGCAAAGAAAAGCACGAAGCCCACGAACGATGGGGCGAGAATCCCAGCGATCAGAAATTCAACCGAAGATGAACCCGAATGGTCCCGGATTCATCTGCCGCCAAGGAACGTTTCCTGAATCAAACTCTCCACGGAGATCATCGCGGCTTGCAATTCAGCGCGCTTCGAATTCAGCTCCGGATCAGCAGCGACCTCCGCTGAGAGCGCCAGCGCCTCCACGCAGCGCTCCTTCAAGGGCAGATAATCATCGCGCTGCCCCAACTCGACGACCAGTTCCTTGACGCGATCGATCCGCTGCAACGCCTCCGCAATCTTCGCTTTGGCCCGGTCCACCCCGACCTCGCCGCGCTTGACCTCCTGCAGCAACCGACACTCAAAAATCCGGCAACAATCCGGGCGATGCGGGTAAATGCTGCAGCGCTTACCCTTCAGCGCGCGACAGGGCTGCAACAACAGTCCGCCTTCTTTCTCGTCAACGTCTTCAATCTCCAACCCCATGACTTCCAGCCCCGAGGCTTCGTCAGTACCGGCCAGCTCGACATCGGCAAACAACGACCCGTCGCAACAAAGCCCGCACCGGGTGCACAGTTTGTCGGTCAGGCTCGGCTTCATGCAGGGAAGATCAAAACGCCGACAGTAATGTCCATACCCGGCCAATTGGCAAGCACGGCGGGAGGGGAGAAGCATCGTGCGACACGCCCAGCTAGGAGGACCAAGGCAAACCGCAGAACATTCAACAGCGAGCGCGGGCCGATGGCCTACGGCGGACCAATGTTGATCGTGATGGTATTTGTCCCGCTAAAGGCGCCATAAGTGACGCCGAGGAGGACGGTGTAGTTGCCGTTGTTCGTGTAAGTGTGCTGCTGTTGAACCGGCGCTCCGATCTGCTCGGAGCTGGCGGTCGTGCCGTCGCCGAATGACCACCAGTAAGTGTATTTTTGCGTGCCCAACAACTGAATCTCCGCCAACTGGACGGCGACGGCGGTGAGCGGGTTGGCGACGGAGTCAATGCGCAGGCGGTAGATGTTGTAAGCAGCGGGGTTGGCGACAGGGAAAGCCCGGGCTTGATAACGATCCGTGAAGGCCTGATTGATTTGTGTATCCAGAGTAATCCAGGTCGCCCCGCCATTTGTAGAGCCGAGTAATGCCCAGGTGGCCGGATCGCGTTCAGGCGCGTCGTTGGCCGACATGATCGTGTAATGGGTCACCACACGGTCCAAGTCGCCGGGGTATTGATATTGGATCCAACTGGCGCGGGTGGCGGGGTTGTCATTGGCAAAGTCCAGCCATTTGGCCGGGGTGTTGTCGAAGGCATTGGCGGCCAACTCATAATTTCCGTTGAGGCCGTTGTTTTCTCCCGCAGCCGTCACGGTGCCGAGGTGATCATCAGTGGTGTCGAAGGGAACCGGGGCGGGGGTTCCGCCGCTCGCCTGCGCAGTGAATTGAACGGTAACAGGCGCGCCGCTGGCGTTGGTGGGTGTGGCCGACAGGCTGACTGCCAGTGGCGGCAATGGCGGCGATGGTGAAATAGGAATGGTAGCGGTATTGGGCCGCTCGCCGCTGAGAATTTTTGAGCCTTCGGCGGCCAGACGCAGATACCAATCGGCGGGCAGCCCGTCGTAAGTTACGAAATATGCCTGAGTCGGTGGTGTGTTGCTCACCTTGAAAATGGCGGTGCCTTCATCCACTTCGTCGAACATAGCCACGTAGGCCATGTCGAGGCCGAGGTCTGCGGCGGCATGGAATTGTTTCCAAAGGAACTCGCCACCGAGTCGGGGAATCAGGGACGAGCCGGGCGGCTGTTGCTGCAAATTATCCCAACTGAACCCCGGATAAATGACGGGCAGATAAAGCATTCCCGCGTTCGAGGCTTCCGGCAAATCCTGCGACCAGTAAGCGGTCGAAGCGTATTTGTTCGTGCCGTCAATGGAAACATTTCCCACGTTCCAAGGACTGTACACGTCGAAGCGCCGGAAAACGTTCGACCAGCCGGGTGCCGTTTCCGTCCGCCACCACCACGGGCCGCCGCCCACGAGCGTGACGCCGTAGGTCGGGTCGTTCTTGAAAAAATCGATGATCTGATGGGCGAGGTTGGTGGAGAATCGTTCGGGGAAAAAGCCCCAGATCATCAGGACGGGTTTGCTATCGTGATGGAGGTAGCGCGGGTCTTGCGTAATGTGCAGGTTGTCCACGAGCCAGACCCAGTCGTTGGTCAGCCGGCTGAAAAGACTGTTGGTGGACTGCCCACTCATGTCGTAAGTGATGGAAAATGTTCGTCCCGTGCGGTTGGCAGCTTTGCGCGCGTGGTCCAGCACGTTGGTTGGATGGCTTGCAACCCCAACCACAAATCGTTGCACAAAGACTCCGTCGATGCCGTAATCCAGCATCCAATCAAAATGCCGATCCACGGTCTGCTGGTCCTGCGAACTGAACAAGTACGCCTGGCTGCCATCAGGATATGTGAAGCCGGGGGCGGGATATTGGTTGGTGTATTCGCTCATGTCGGGCCACATCTCGAAAGTCAGAGTGTCGGATGCGATGGTGCTTGAGGAACGACTCCAATGAGTCCATTGACTGCCGCCGTCACCGGGACAGCGAAACCAGCCCTGGTAGCCGCAGAGGATTTTTTTATGGAGAGTGGTGGCGTCCACCGTTTGATTCAAACGAAAGAACTTCGCGCCGGTCATAATGGGGGTCGCGTACGGGTTTGGGGCGTTGGTAATCGTGATCCAAGGCCCGGAGATTTGAGCTGCCCATTCCAAAGCACCCCGACTGTCCCAACTGATGACCAGACTGCCATTGGTCTGTAGCGAGTGGGTCACCGCGGCGGCGGCGTGCAAGTTCACCGCACTGATGAGAACAAGAATGGTGGTCCGGGCGATTAGATTGATCATCCGCTGCTTTTTCATCTGAGTTCAGTATAGCAGCCGAGGGAGGAAGTGCCGACAGTAACCGCACGCAGTGCTCACCAGGCTCCGCGATGGCCTCCATCCAGGGTGTACGTCCAGTACTTTTCGTACATCCGCTGAATTGGTTTCCAGGTCACTGAGCCATCAACATAGCCGACATTGCCCCCGACCGCTCCCGCCTGTCGTGCGGTCGTGGGTTGGACGATTGGGTACTGGTAAATGCGACCATTGCGTTTCACGGCGCCGCCCTTTCCGTGCGGTGCGATGACCCAGTTGTAGCCGCCCACTCCGTTGGCCGCCCAACTGTTTAGATCAGAAAAGAGCACCAGTTGTTGAGCTTCAGCCAGGGCGTTGCTGTTAATGAGGCTGGAGGCGTCGGTGAGTTTGATTACCGATTGCCAGCCGGCCGCTTTGGGCATGATACGGCCCCCATGATAATGGTAACCGATATAGTACCCGGTGCCGGTTTGATAGCGGCCATTGGGTGTGTCCGTAATACCCGGCAGGGAGAGAGGATAAACATTGGGACAATCAAAGACTTTGTCACCATAGGTGTTGCTGATCGACTGGTACATCACCGACGAAATGCTCATCAGAAACGAATCGCCGCCATTGCGAATGCCATCAAAGACCCGGTCGTTGTTGTCGAGGGCATAGACGTGCGTGGCGATGCCGAGTTGCCGCAGATTGCTGACGCAGTTCCCTCGCTTGGCTTTCTCCTTCGCGGCGCTCAACGCGGGAAGGAGCAGACCGGCCAGGATCGCAATGATGGCGATGACCACCAGGAGTTCAATGAGGGTAAAGCCGCCGGTGGAAACTATCGGTCGATCTGATAGAAATTTGCCTTTCAAAGCTGAGCGCGTAACAGAGAATTGATTCGCGTCGGTGGTCATGTTGTGAGCCTGCGTCTGAGCATTTTCAGCGTCAAGTGGCGTTTCACGCGCAATCGCCACCTCGTAACTGAGATTTTTCGCACCGCGTTTTTTTCTGACCAGACCGCTTGCGCGGATTGCCCCTTCTCTCGCCAAGGCTATGGAGGGCTGGGCCGGAAGCGATCCTTGACAAGGACCCTTAAGTAGATCGTGATGAGGCATGGCCGAGCGACACTGTTGTCCGGCGGGATTTTTCCACGGCGACGACTGGTTTTCAAATTCTGAAAGGGCTTCCGCTGAATGAGAGGGCGATTTTACCGACTCATTCGCGATCTTCACTTGTACCTGGGGCTGTTCAGCAGCCCATTCGTGCTCGTCTTTGCCATCAGCGTGTTTTTTCTGGTCCACTCCTGGCTGCCAAAGATCGGTTCAGAAACTTCCAACACACGGGTTGTGTCCGGCTTGCCGCTTCCAGGAGACTTGCAGACACTTTCGGGCCGACCGCTCATTGATGCGCTTAAGGCGACGCTTGAAAAAGCGGATGTCCACGGTGAGGTCGGATTCATCCGGCACATGGTCAAAGAGGAGAAGCTGATCATACCCGTAACAATTCCCGGACGCGAAACGATCGTGACCATCAACATCGCCAGCCGTGAGGCAACCATCGTGACCCGTGAGACCGGTCTGGCCGATGCCCTGGTGACGCTCCACAAATTTCCGGGTCAACACCTGGTCAATATCCGGATGAACTGGTTCTTTACGAAGGCGTGGCGTTGGATGGCGGACGCCACGGTGTACCTGATCCTGTTTATCTCGGTCAGCGGGATTTATCTCTGGTATGTGCTGCGCGCGGAACGCAAGGTGGGATTGCTCCTGCTTTTCGCGGGGGCGTTATCGTTTTTTGGAATGGCCTATGCCCTCAGCCACTGAACCAACCAGCAAATCGCCGCGAGCCTCTCGATTACGGGCCGGATTCGAGCGCTGGAATCGCAAGCTGCATTTCTACGCGGGATTGTTTTTGCTCTTCTTCCTGTGGCTGTTTGCCTTCAGCGGCCTGCTCCTGAACCATCCGACCTGGAGCTTTGCGGAATCCTGGACGAACCGCAAAGAGACGAATTACGAACGCGCGATTACTGCTCCCGGGCCGGAAGTGAAGGGTAACCTCGGACAGGCGCGCGAGATTCTGAGACAACTCGGAATCGAGGGTGAGATTCTGTGGACAACCACGAGGACGAACGCCAATCAGTTCGATTTTCAAGCCAGGCGCCCGGGCCATTTCTTTTTTCTCAAAGCCGATCTGGCGCAGCGGCGCGTCACCGTGCGGCATAGTGTTGTGAACTTGTGGGGAGTGATCAAAGTGCTCCACACATTCACGGGCGTTCAAATGGATGATGCGCGCCAAAGCCGTGACTGGGCGCTCACGTTCTTGTGGGCCTTTTCGATGGATGGCGTTGCAGCGGGCATGATCTTCATGGTTCTAAGCAGTTTGTATATGTGGTGGGAGCTTCCGCAGAAACGCCATCTTGGGGCCGTTGTGCTTGGCCTCGGATCGCTAAGTTGCGGCCTGTTTTGCCTCGGTCTCCGCTGGCTTTTTTGACGCCGCCCACGGCAGTCCTCCTCATAAGAAACCAGACTTGACCGGGCGCATCGGCATCCGAGGGATTGACCTTCGCGCCGATGTTCTCGGCTTCGGGACGGTTGAGCAGGTATTTTACGAAGGCTCGGGAGGAGACAAGTTGATGGTTGGCAGATTCCTGTGCGGGAATGAATGCACCTCTCAGTTTTCTGAGTAATTATGGTGCGCTTAGCAGGACTTGAACCTGCACGGGTTGCCCCACTACCACCTCAAAGTAGCGTGTCTGCCAATTCCACCATAAGCGCGACCCTGCATAATCAAGCAGGTCACCGCACAATTCGCAAGGCATTTTGTTTTCCGAGGTTGATGTTGAGATAAGTGTCAGTTAAGGTCATTCAATTTATGACGTTGACAGAGAAAATATTGGCGCGCGCCGCCGGCAAAACCCGCGTCGAGGCGGGCGACAACATCTGGGTGAAGGCGGACATTCTGATGACGCACGATGTTTGCGGGCCGGGCACGATCGGTGTGTTCAAGCGCGAGTTTGGCAAGACCGCCAGGGTTTGGGACAAAAACAAAATCGTCATCATCCCCGACCACTACATTTTCACCGCGGATTCCAAGTCGAACCGCAACGTGGACATCCTCCGCGACTTCTCGAAGGAGCAAGGCCTGCCGTATTTTTACGATGTGATTGACGACCCAAACGGCCACTGGGTCTTCGATGCTGCGAAGGGCAACCTGAAGCGGCAATACGGGGCGCACTACGCCGGCGTCTGCCACACGGCGTTGCCCCAGAAAGGCCACACGCGGCCCGGCGAGATTTTGTTCGGCACCGACTCGCACACCTGCATGGCCGGCGCGTTCAATGAGTTCGCCACGGGCATCGGCAACACGGACGCCGGTTTCGTGATGGGCACGGGCAAGCTGCTGTTGAAGGTGCCGGAGACGATGCACTTTCGCCTCGAAGGAAAATTGCAACCCGGCGTGATGGCCAAGGATGTAATTCTGCATTGCATCGGCGAGATTGGTTTCGACGGCGCGACTTATCGCGCGATGCAGTTCGACGGCCCGGGCGCGGCTGGCCTTTTGATGGACGACCGCATGACCATCGCGAACATGGCCATTGAAGCCGGCGGCAAGAACGGCATCTTCGAGTTTGATGAGAAAACGAAAGCGGCGGTGGATCGTCGGTGCAAAGCAAACGGCACTAAGTCCAGTTATCAACCGGTCGAACGGGATCGCGATGAAAAGTTTGTTTATGAACTGACGGTTGATCTCTCGAAACTCGAGCCGACCGTGGCCTGTCATCCGGATCCCGGTCAGCGCAAACTCGCGCGCGAATTGGGGCACGTGAAACTGGACCGCGCTTACATCGGCTCGTGCACCGGCGGCAAGACGAGCGATTTTCTTGAGTTCGCCCAGGTGCTGCGCGGCAAGCGGGTGGCGATTGATACGTTCGGCGTGCCGGCGACCCCGGAAATCGTCCATGATCTGCAGACCGCGACGTGGGACGGGAAGACCGTTTGGCAAATTCTTTTGGACGCCGGTGTCCAAATGACGGAGAACGCCGGTTGCGCTGCGTGCCTTGGTGGGCCGGTGGACACTTTTGGGCGGATGAACTCGCCGATGAAATGCATCAGTGCGACGAACCGGAATTTCCCGGGCCGCATGGGACACAAGGAGTCACAGGTCTTCCTCGCGTCACCAGTCACGGTGGCCGCCAGCGCCCTCACAGGGAAGATCACCGACCCGCGTGAGTATTTGGAAATTGAGAAGTGAATGGCCAGCGAGGAGAAATTGCTTGAGCGACTGCGGGATTTTCAGCGCGATCGAAGCTGGCATTTCGAGGAGCTTTGTCGATTGTTGCAACGGCTTGGCTTTGAGATGCGGATTTCAGGAAGCCATCATTTTTTTCGCCGAGTCGGTTTGCGGGAGATAATAAATTTGCAACCGCAGTCGGGTCGTGCGAAGCCTTATCAGGTGCGGCAGGTGCGGAAAGTGTTGCAGACAAACGGACTGTTATGAACACGAAATACGAGATCGTGGTTTATTGGAGTGAGGAAGATGGCTGTTTTCTGGCCGAAGTACCGGAACTGCCGAAACTCATTACCGATGGAGCGACGCGAGTCGAGGCACTGTGCAATGCGGAAGCCATGATTGACGCTTACCTGCAAACTGCGCGTGAAGCCGGTTGGTCTGTTCCTGAGCCTTCTGGACGCATGGCGTTCGCTTGACTTTGGCCGTGAGCACGCTGGCAGGGAGGCTTGTTAAGCCGCGCGAGTAGTGGGGGAATTAACCACACCCGATTCTTGTGAAAAGATACTGCTGTGTCACGACGTCTAAATTGGTCGGTTCAATTTGCGAACAACATCCTGACAGGTTCGATTGCCCAGACGCTCTCATTCATCACGCCGAGAGCACGGGAGAATACGGCATTATCATCCACGATGGTGGAACTTCGATTCTGACGATTTCATTTTGTCCGTGGTGTGGAAATCGTTTGGGATGCAGAGCCAGTTCGTCTGGGAAGCGAAAAATTGGCGTTTGAGAAAGTCAATTTTCGCTTCGCAAGATTCGCACCGGCAAACAAATCGTGAATGGCGTGCCTCCACAGAAGGAACAAAAATCTTGGTGCGCGACTCCCGAACTCATAGTCTGCTCATTGCATGGACCGGGAAAAAATGGATCGTTGGTGCGAGCGCGGCATTCTGGGATTGGTGTTGGCCATCCTGATCTTTGGCCCGCTGGCCACCGGAGCCGTGCGCACCCTGGAGTTGCTCGTCATCCAAGGATTGACGCTCGGCGTGATTGTGCTTTGGGGCGCGCGCTTGTGGCTGAGCCAGCGGATGAAGTTGCTCTGGCCGCCGATTTGTTGGGCGGTTTTAGTGTTCGTGGGTTATGCGATAGTTCGTTACCAGTTGGCGGACATTGAATACGTGGCGCGGCAGGAGTTGATCAAGATTTTGATCTACGCGTTCCTGTTTTTTGCCATCCTCAACAATCTGCACGGCCGGGAGCCGGCCCAGATCATCTCGGTGACACTCATTTTTTTGGGCATGGGGATTTCCTTTTATGCGCTGTACCAATTCCTGACCGGTTCAACTCGCGTGTGGCATTTCATCAGTCCGTACGCGGGACGCGGCATGGGCACGTTCATTTCGCCAAACAACCTGGCCGGTTTTCTTGAAATGCTTTTGCCGCTGGGACTGGCCTACACGTTGACCGGACGGCTCAATCATTTGACCAAGGTTTTTGTGGGTTACGCGACGCTGGCACTGGCGGCGGGCATTGGCGTTTCAATCTCGCGTGGCAGTTGGGTGGCCACGGCGCTGGTGTTGATGATTTTCTGCTGCGTGCTGCTGCTGCGCCGCAGCCATCGCATTCAAGCCGCAGTCGTGCTGACGGTGTTGGTCGTTGGCACAGCAGTCTTTCTCACGAAAGGCGAGCGCGGCCAGGAGCGCCTGAAGCGCACGTTTTCGCAAGGCAAAGTGAGTGACACGCGCTTCGAACTCTGGGCGCCGACCGTCCAGATGTGGCAGGACAATTTCTGGTGGGGCGTCGGGCCGGGACATTTTGATTACCGCTTCCGCGCTTACCGTCCGCAGTCGATCCAGTTGCGCCCTGACCATTCGCATAACGATTATTTGAACACGCTGGCGGACTGGGGAGTCGTCGGCACGGTGATTGTATCGGCGGCGTGGCTGTTGCTCTACTGGGGGGTTTTTAAGACGTGGAGATATGTCGGCGGCGCGGTAAACGATTTTGGGGCGAGGCAGAGCAGTCGCTTCGCATTTGTTTTGGGGGCGTCGCTGGGCTTGCTCGCCATGCTGTTGCATTCGGTTGTGGATTTCAACATACACATTCCGGCCAATGCGATTCTGGCCATTGCGCTGATGGCGTTGCTCACCGGTCATCTGCGTTTCACCACGGAGCGATACTGGGTCACCAGCGGCTGGCCGGGAAAGTTGCTGGCCACAATGGTCTTGTTGGGAGGCATTCTTTATCTGGGGCAACAAGGTTGGCGGCGCGCCAATGAATATGTCTGGCTCAACCGGGGCGAAGTCGCGCCGAGTGATTCAACGGCGCAGATCGCAGCCATGGAAAAGGCGTTTGCGATTGAGCCGATGAATTTCGAAACTGCGTTCGTCATTGGTAAAGCGCTTCGGGAGCAAAGTTTCCTAGCCAACAGTAATTTCCGGGAACTCGCCCAGAAGGCGATGGACTGGTACGAGCGCGCCCAGAATTTGAATCCTTACGATGGCTACAACTACCTGGGTTACGGCATGTGTCTCGATTGGCTTGAACGCCATTCGGAGTCGAAGCCTTATTTTGAGCGGGCTTATCAGCTTGATCCCAACGGCTATTTCACATTGGCCTACATCGGCAGGCACTATGTGGAGATGGGACAATACGCGGCGGCGAAACCGTGGTTTGAAAGATCTCTCCGATTACAATGGAAGGACAACCCGATTGCCGAGAACTACCTGGCCATCGCCAATGAACGACTGGCCGAAGCGGCTTCCCGCCAGGATGGCGTCCTGTTGCCCGGCCTCCGCCCTGCCGTCCAGCCCCCTTAGAATCCTGCGAGAAAACCTGGAATATTAGTTTGACAAGCAGGCGTGGAACACTAAAATTCGCTTAAGTAAGAATTGATGACCCAATAAACACAGGAGATTCTATGAAACTTTTGAGGAACTGTGCCAACAAACTGGTTGCCGGCAGCGTTGCGTTATTTGTGCTGGCGTGGGCGGCTGAACTCTCCGCCGCACCTGGAAAACAAGGATCAGGTCAGGGATCGGCCACGGTCAGTGGCGTCAAAGGTGCGACCCGATACAGCACCGATAACGGCCGGACCTGGCATCCGGTCAAAGTAGGATTGATCCTCAAGGCGCCAGCCCTCATCCAGACCGCGGCCAATTCACACGTGGACCTTGTGTTGGGAGAACGTGAAGTTACCGGCCATGAACCGACCATTGGAAATCTGGTTTTCACTCCGGGAACGGGAGAAGACGCCAACGTTTTGCGCATCACCCCGGACAGTATTTTGTCCATCGACAAATTGATGGTTGAGGAAACTGGTGCCGACGTGGTGTCCGATACGCAATTGGACCTGCGCGCGGGCCGGATCATGGGGAATGTGAAAAAATTGTCCGCGGCGTCTCGATATGAAGTCAAGTTCCCAACTGGCGTGGCCTGCATTCGCGGCACCATCTACACGATTGACAAGAATGGATTGACCCGTGTTCTAACGGGATCGGTAGTGGTTTCTTACCTTAAGGACGGAGTCGTGCAGACTCAGGTCGTCATGGCTGGCTATCAGTTTGACCCGGCCACCGGTTTAGTGACCCCCATTCCTGAGTTCGACAAGAAAGAAATGGTCAGAGAGTTCAGGGAATTAGGCGGGAAACCAAATGTCCCGCCCACGACCTTCACGGTGGATAACACCATCTATTACGTTTCACCCACTACAGGTCACAACGGCGTCGGCATTGGTCCGCCCCCGGGCGGCGTTGGGAAAGCCAATTAATTGGCCCCGGTTCATTTTCAAAGCCAGCGCGACCTTGTGTTGCTCTGGTTTTTTTGTTTAGTTGCCGGCAGTGAAGTTGAAAACCAACAAACTGGCACCTCTGCTCATCGCCATGGGCGTCATGGGGTTGGTTTGTCTGGTGCAGGCGTTGCGCCCCGCCTTCTTTGAACGGCTTGAGTGGATGACCTATGATTGGCGGGTGCGCGAGGCGGTCAACTTTTCACCCACTGCGGCCACCAACCTGGGGTTTGTTTATATCAATGACAAAAGCATCGAAGCAGTTCACAGCGGCGAGTTGGGTTTTCATTTCGGCTTGTATTGGCCCCGCCTGGTTTACGGGCAACTGGTGCGGGAGTTGGCAGCTCAAGGGGCCAAAGCGGTAGCCTTCGACGTGATCTTTGGCGAACTGCGCGCGGATCACCCCGATGTGCCGGTAGCGGACAAATCACTCCTCGCCATCGACAGGTTGTTTGGCCAGCCGCTCAACCGATTTGAGGATAAGACGCTTCTGCCCTCTGACGTCTTTTTTGCCTGGCAAATGCAGAAGGCCGGCAATGTCATCATCGCCGACACAAAAAATGTCGCGCCTCACGAATTGTTTCGCACGAATGCCATGGCCATTGGGGACATCGACGCCGATAAAGATACCGATGGCGTTTTGCGCCGGGCGCGGGCCTTCAAGCTGCGGTGGCATCCCGTATTTCAAGCCGCCGCGAGCCAGTTGGGGATTGATCTGGGGAAGTCTCGCATCGAAAACAAACGCATACTTTTGCGGGCACCGGATGGCCAGGACACGAGCATCCCACTCGATGGCGACGGCAACTTCGATCTTGCGGATTTTGTGGGCGACAAAATTCCCAAAGGCTGGCCGCGCCACGACAAGCCGTTCCAACACATCTGGCACATGGGCATCGTCGTGGCCGCGCAGGAACTGAAACTGGACTTGTCCAGGGCCGAGGTGGATTGGGGACACGGCCGGATCGTTTTACGCGGCGCCGACGGCGTGCAGCGGGTCATCCCGGTTGACCGTAACGGCTACTTTTACATCGACTGGAGCTTGCGGCGGACCGATGCGCGACTGACCGATCAAAATATCAAGGACGTTCTAAAGCAAGATCATGACCGGCTGGCCGACAAGGCAGCCGACCTCAAGAATCTTTGGCAAAACAAATTGGTGATCGTCGGATCAACGGCGACCGGCAACGACCTGGCCGATTTGGGCGCCACACCACTCGACAAGGAAACCAATTTGATGAGCAAACACTGGAACATCGCGAACTCCGTGATCATGGGTCGGTTCATTCAACGCAGCTCACTCCCAATGGAGTTGCTGTTGATCATCGTTGCGGGAGCAATCGTCGCCATCCTGACGTGGAGGTTGCGCTCGTTCACGGCGTTCCTGGCGGTCATGGCTTTGGCGACGGGGTACGTGGCGCTGGCCTTCTATCTTTACGTGCAGCAGCGCTACTGGCTGCCGCTGGTTCTGCCCGTCGGCTGCGCCATGCTGATGCAATACCTCTGCCTCGTCACTTACCGGGCCATTTTCGAGCAGGACGAAAAGCGCCGTCTCAAATCCATTTTTGCCAGACTCGTCTCGCCCGACGTCTTCGACGAATTGGTGAAGACCGAAAAACTCTCCCTGGTCGGCGCGCGACGGGAAATCACTGTTTTCTTCACCGACGTTCGGGGCTTCACGGAGTTGACGGATACGAACCGGGAAAAGGCCGCGCAGTATATCCGCGAACACAAGCTCACCGGCGAAGCCGCCGAAGCGTGTTTCGATCAACAGGCGCAGGAGACCTTGAACGCCGTCAACCTTTATCTGGGCACGATTGCCGACATGGTGATAAAACATAACGGCACGCTCGACAAATACATCGGCGATTGCGTGATGGCATTTTGGGGAGCGCCCATTCCCAGCCGCACCCATGCGGTCGCGTGTGTGCGTGCCGCCATTGACGCCCAACGCGCCGTTCAGGAGTTGAATCAACAGCGCAGTGTACAAAACCAGCGCCGCAGCGAGGAGAATGTGTCACGCGCCGCCGCGGGCCAGCCGCTGTTGCCACTGCTGCCAATTCTGGAAGTCGGTAGCGGGATCAACACCGGCGTCGCCACGGCGGGTCTCATGGGCCTGGACGTGCACTTGAATTACACGGTGTTTGGTCGCGAAGTGAATCTGGCCAGCCGACTGGAGAATATTTCGGGACGCGCGCACATCATCATCGGAGAAGCCACGTATGCCGCCATTTCGAAGGACGACCCCAAGCTGGCCGCCTCGTGCGTGGCCCTGCCGCCAGTAAACGTCAAAGGCATCCGCAACGCCGTAAACATTTACGAAGTTCCGTGGCAGCCGATTAATCCGATGCCGGTCGCAAGCGACAAGAACACTCCAGCTCAGTCTGCCGATCTCCCCGAGGTCAACCCGGCCGCAACAACGCGGGCTTGAAGAATTTTCAGGCTTGAAAGGCGCGCGACTTGAGCCGCCGCCCTAATGGCGGAATTTTTGAGTGGGAATCCGCAAGCAGTCGGCTAAACTGAATTCCATGCGCATCGTGGTTTATCCTGGCAGCTTTGATCCTCTCACCAACGGTCATTTGGACGTGATCCAACGGGCGGCCAAGTTGTTTGACCGGGTCATTGTCGCGGTGGCGCAGAACGAAAGCAAAAGTCCGCTGTTCAATCTGAAAGAACGGGTGAGACTGGTGAAAAGCTCGATTCAACATCTTGCGAATGTGGAAGCTGATTCGTTTTCCACGTTGCTGGTGGATTATGTGGAGCGGCGGACCGGCCACGCCATCATTCGCGGGCTGCGCGCGGTGTCGGACTTTGAATTTGAATTTCAACTGGCGCTGATGAACCGTAAATTAAACGAGCGCGTGGAAACCATCTTCATGATGCCCAAAGACACTTACACCTTTCTCAGTTCGCGCATCGTGAAAGAGATCGCGCGGTTGGGCGGCGATGTGAGCGCGTTCGTGCCGGGGCCGGTGCAGGCCGCCCTCATCAAAAAACTGGCCAAGGCGACCCGCTAATCCTTTAATTTATGAGGTTATGCCATTGCTTGTTAATCTGCATCATGTCGAAGCGAACAACCTGCGGTTGGTGGGCGAACTGGCGGTCAAGGAACTGGAGCTGGAGCAGGTGGATGAGTTGATCCACGCGGGTCAGCCGCTGCAGTACGACCTGGAAACGCAAAAACTCGCCGATGCCATTCTCGTGCAAGGCCGATTGCAGATCACGTTGGATTGCGAGTGCGTTCGCTGTTTGAAATCTTTTAAATACAACCTGGAGTTGAACCACTGGGCCCGCCATCTGCCTCTGAAGGGAGAGGACAAGGTGCTGGTCGCCAGCGATTGCGTGGACTTGACGCCCTATGTGCGGGAAGATATTCTCCTTGAGTTGCCGCGCCATCCGTTGTGTAAACCTGAATGCAGCGGATTGCTGAGAAAAGCAACGAACCAAAAGAAAAAAAACGGTGGCCGTGCGACGGAAGAGGTTTCGTCCGCGTGGGCTGAGTTAAACAAACTGAAATTGTAGAAAATTTATGGGTGTTCCCAAACGCAAACCATCGAAGAGTCGTCAACGTCAACGGCGCGCTTACAACAGCGTGCTCACCTTGCCTCAACTGAGCACCTGCCCGCAGTGCGCGGCGCCGTATATTCCACACCGGGTTTGTCCCGCTTGTGGCTATTACAAGGGCCGCCAGGTGTTGACCGTCACCGCCGGAGCTTGATTCAGTAGCAAGAGCGCGGAGTTGGCGGCGTCCCTTCTGCGCTCTTTCCATTTATGCGAATTGTAGTGGATGTCATGGGTGGCGACCACGGTTGCGGGGTTATTGTCGAGGGAGTCAAACTCGCGCTCAACGCCAACCGAAAAATCACCGAGCTTTATCTGGTGGGCGACCAGGCGCAGATCAAGCCGGCCCTGACCCGCAGCCAGCTCCAGGATGCGCGTGTAAAAATAGTCCATACCGTCGAAGTCCTGACCATGGAAGACAAACCGGTCGAGGGATTGCGACGAAAGAAGGACTGCTCCATTGCCCGCGCCATGGAACTGGTCAAGAACGGCAAAGCCGAGGCGGTGATTTCACCCGGCAACACCGGCGGCATTTTTGCCGCGGCCACGTTCAAATTGGGCCGGCTTCCCGGCGTGGATCGGGGCGGCATCGCCACGGTGATTCCCGGAATGGACAATGAATTTGTGCTGCTCGATTCCGGCGCCAACGTCGAGTGCAAGCCGCTGCATCTGCTGCACTACGCCGTCATGGGCAACGTGTATTCCCGCGAGATTCTCGGCTACCCGAAACCGCGCGTCGGGGTGTTGAGCATCGGCACCGAGGATAGCAAGGGCAATGAATTGACGCTCGAAGCCTTTCAGCTTTGCAAGCAAGTGGACCTTAATTTTGTCGGCAATGTGGAAGGTCATGACCTGTTCAACAACCGCGTCGAAGTGGTGGTGTGCGACGGTTTCGTGGGCAACATTGTTTTGAAGACCTGCGAAAGTCTGGCGACCGGAATCTTCGCCATGTTGAAACGGGAACTGCTCCGCAATCCCAAGCGCAAGCTCGGCGCGCTCCTGGCTCAGAACGCCTTTCGCACGATCAAGCGCCGCATGGACCCGGATGCTCATGGTGGCGGTCTCCTGCTTGGGTTCAATGGGATTGTGCTGAAAGCCCACGGTTCTGCGCGCGAGCGCGCCATCATGAATGCCGTGCGCATTGCGTCCGAAACCATCCAGCACAACGTGACCGGTCTCATCAACCAGGAAATTGCCCGCGCCAATGAACTGTTGGCCCGGGCCAGCCCCAGCCTTCCCCACCCCGTTCCCGCATGAAAACCAGTCCGACAAAGAAGATCGTTTACCCCCGCGCCAAACACGGCTTCCAGGGCCGCACTTGTGCCATCGCGGCCGTGGGGTCGTATGTGCCCAAGCGGATCCTGACCAACGCCGACCTGGAAAAAATAGTGGATACGTCGGACGAGTGGATCGTCACCCGCACGGGCATCCGGGAACGCCGGATGGCGGCGCCCAACGAATACACGTCGGACATGGCCGCGCGTGCCGCCATACTCGCCTTGCAGCGAGCGCACGTCACCGCCGAGCAGATCGATCTGATCATTGTCGCCACCATCACGCCGGACCTGGTGTTTCCTTCCACGTCATGTCTGGTGCAAGCAAAGATCGGCGCCCATCACGCCGCGGCGTTTGACATCGAGGCCGCCTGTTCGGGATTTATATTCGGTCTGGAAATTGCCCAACAATTCATCATGTCCTGCACCTACAACACCGTCCTCGTGATCGGCGCGGAAAAACTTTCCTCCATCATCGACTGGCAGGACCGGAATACCTGTGTGTTGTTTGGCGACGGCGCGGGCGCCGCCATTTTACAAAACCGCCCGAACACGCACGGCCTGCTCACCACGGTCATGGGTGCCGACGGACGCAAAGCGAATCTGCTCTCCATGCCTGGTGGTGGAAGCCGCTGCCCGGCCACCGCCAAGTCGGTCGCCGCCCGTTTGCATTACCTGCGCATGGAAGGCAAGGAGACGTTCAAGAATGCTGTCAATGCTATGACCAAGGCCGGCGAGGAAGCGCTGCTCCGTTGTCAGCTCGACATCTCACAAATCAAGTGCGTCATTCCCCACCAGGCGAATCGCCGGATTATCGATGCCGTCGGCGAACGTCTGGGTGTGAAGCCGGACCAGATTTTCGTCAACCTTCACAAATACGGCAACACCTCGGCCGCCTCCGTCGCCATCGCTTTGGATGAGGCGGCGCAATTGAACCGCTTCCGTCGAGGCGATCTGATCCTGCTGGTGGTCTTCGGCGCGGGGTTGACTTGGGGCGCGGCGGTGATCGAGTGGTAGAGACAAAGCTTTGTTTGACGTTCTTTTGGTGTGTGCTAGAGTGATTTCACAACTATGAGTGCAAGAAAACTAGAACCCTCCTCCGGTGACTTTTCGAATGTTAATGTTCAAGCTAGAAAGACCAGCTTAACCCTGTCCGGCGGCGCTGTCAGCCTCAGCAAGAATGGCATTGAGTTTCGTTCCCCCACCGCCATAGCCCCTTGGACCGAGATGACGGTGGATTTGCAAGCTCCCCGCAGTGTCAGGAAGCTTCACTGCACCGGCGTCGTGGTGGCGTGCCATGGCAATCGCCACAGCGGCTATCTCGTCTCCATGCTCTTCACGGGCCTTTCCCGTCAGACGCAAGCGCAGTTGAACCTGCTGGCTTATTCCTGACTGGCAAAGATTCTTCAGCCTCTGCTAGTCTCCGGGCATGGAATTATTCTATCGGATCTTAAAGACGGCCATTGAAGGAGGCGCGTCCGACGTTCACATCAAAATCGGCACGCCCGTCATTTTCAGGATCAATCGCCAGCTCGTTGCCATCGAGTGTCCCGTTCCCACGGAAGCCTGGATGAAAACGGTGGTGGACGCCATTGTGCCCCACCATTTGACCAAGAAGCTCGAAGTGGAGCGCGAGATTGATTTTTCCTATTATGTGCCTGAGATCGGCCGCTTTCGTACCAATCTTTTTCAGCAACGCGGCCAGTTCTGTCTGGCCATG
The DNA here is from genome assembly GCA_016200005.1 of Verrucomicrobiota bacterium. Taxonomy (NCBI): domain Bacteria; kingdom Pseudomonadati; phylum Verrucomicrobiota; species Verrucomicrobiota bacterium. The sequence goes on from JACQFP010000049.1 coordinate 63,582, forward strand.
CGGTTTGTCAAAACGCAGGTGCCGAGTTTCGAGCAACTGGGTCTCCTGGAGACCATCAAGAAGATTGCCGAATCACCGCGCGGCATCGTGCTGCTGGCCGGTTCGACCGGTTGCGGCAAATCCACGACGCTGGCGGCGATGGTCGAGCATATCAACGCTCATTTCAAAAAACACATCATCACGATGGAAGACCCCATCGAATATGTGTTTGAAGACAATCAATCCGTCATCGAACAGCGCGAGGTAGGGTTGGACACACTTTCCTTCCGCGAGGCGCTCAAACACGTCCTGCGGCAGGACCCGGACATCATCATGATTGGCGAAATGCGCGACGCCGTCAGCTTCACCGCCGCCATGAGCGCCGCGGACACCGGCCACCTCGTGCTCTCTACGCTCCATACGACCAACGCGTCCCAGTCCGTGAGCCGTATTCTCGATTTTTTCAAGGCCGATGAGCGTGAACAAATCCGGCGTCAACTCGCCGGCACATTGCAGGCCGTTGTCTGTCAGCGCATGGTCAACACGGTGGAGGGCGGCGTCACTCCCGCCCTGGAAATCATGATCAACACCGGCACCGTGAAAAAATTGATCGAGGAGAACCGGCTCGATAAATTGCCGTCCGCCATCGAAACTGGTGGGGAAGATGGAATGTTGAACTTCAATCAATCCCTGTTGCAGCTCGTCAAGGAGAGGCGAATTTCGGAGGCGGAAGCCTTGGCCAAAGCGACCAACGCCCAGGCGCTGGAGATGAATTTCAAGGGCATCTTCCTGGACGAAGGCCGCAGGATTTTGGGTTGACCAAAACGCAACTGCGTTTCTACGCGCGCGGCGCGACGTACATTTTTCCACCTTCGAGATGCTCGACGATCATCTCGACCGTGCGGTCAATCGCGCCAAGATTTTCCTGCACCACCTTCAGCGCATTGCGTCCCAACGCCTCGCGGCGCGCCGCATTCCCGAGCAACTCGCCCAGCGCGCGTTCCAATTCGGCAGCGTCGTTCACCTGCACGGCGCCGTCCTGCGCGAGGAAAAGCCTGACCACATCGGTAAAATTCTGCATGTTCGGCCCGAACACCATCGCCTTTCCAAGCGCGCCGGGTTCGATCGGATTTTGCCCGCCAACTGCCGTCAAGCTTTTGCCGACAAAAATCACCGTGGCATGGCGATAAAAATGTTTCAGTTCACCGGTGCTGTTGACCAGCAGACACTCGACTGCTCCGGTGGCCTCCTGCGGTACGGACGCCATCTCGGTGCGATACACGAATTTCACTCCCTTGGACTTCAGTTCACGCCCAACCTCCCGGCCCCGCTCAAAGTGACGCGGCACGAGCACCAGGAACAGGTCAGGGAAGCGTTCGCGCAATCGTTGAAATTGTTCCGCCAGGATTGCTTCCTCGCCGTTGTGGGTGCTGCCGGCCACCAAAATCGGCGCGTGGGCCGGCACTCCCAACCGAGCAAGCATGGCGGGCACGTCCAGCGGTCGGCGCTCGTCCAGTTTCGCCGTGTCAAATTTCAGATTGCCGACCACGCGAATTGCTTCCGGGCGACAACCCAGTTCCCGAAGCTTCGCAGCGTCGGCCTCGTTCTGCGCGCCAACTCCTGTGAATGAGGCAAACAATTGTTTGAACAGAAACCCGAAGCATTTATAGCCGCGATAGGAACGGTCGGAGAGCCGGGCGTTGACCAGAAACAGGGGAATTCCCTTGGTGCGGGCGCGCCAGATGAAATTCGGCCAGATCTCCGCCTCCACCAGCACGACTGCCTCCGGATGGAACACACTCAAAGCTCGACGAACATAAGCGCGGCGGTCGATGGGATAATAAATCTTGCCAATGTGAGGCGGCAGTTTGCTCTGCAAGTCATCCATGCCCGTCGTAGTCGTTGTAGAGGCCATGATCTTGAGATTGGGCACTTTGGTTTCAAGGGCCTGAATCAAATGTGTGCAAATACCCACCTCACCCACGCTCACCGCGTGCACCCAGCCGACGTGCCGATTGGTAATAGCCTGCTTTATATTGGTGTCATATCGCGCGAAGCGCTGGCCAAACCCTGATCGCCAGTTGCCCCGCCGCAACATCTTGAGAAAATAGTAAGGCGACGCGAGCCAGAAACCCAAAAAGAATAAAATGTTGTAAAGCGTTCGCATTCGTCTCGCGGGAAAGTCCTGCTTACGTTAACATCAAAAGTCTCTTCCGCGAATCAAGAATTATTTGGCGGGATTCGCGGCGGCGGGCGGCGCATTACTCCGTGGTTTTTCGTTGCCATAATTCTTCACCAGGTAATCCACCAACGGCTCCACCTGCTCTTCGGGAATCGGTGCGCCATAGACCTTCTGCATTTTTTGCACACCGGCTTTCCAAAAGGCGCGCGGCATCGGCGGTTGCGTGGATATGTAATCTGCCGAATGGCAAATGATGCATTGCGTGGCCGCGATCTCAGACCCGGCGCCGGGCTTGAACCGATTCGTTTCCGGCGGCAAACTGAACTGCATTTCTGCCGCGATGACGCATCCCGCGCCTACGGCCAGGAGAACCGCCCACACGATTCGCCAGGTGGTCCAATCAGATTTGTTCGCTGTCCTCATGACTTCCTCACGCGGCATTGACCCGCACAGTTTCCACCACGTTCCGCATGTAGCCCGCCGGATTCCACAACGGCTCCAGCGGTTGCGACTGGCCGATGCGGTTGGTCGCCTTCACCTTCAAGGCAACGGCACCGGCGCTTTTCGGCGTGAAGGGAATTTGCCATTCGCAGAATGAATACTTCCCCAAATCATTGCCGAGGTTCGTTTCGCGCCACGTCTGGCCGCCGTCGGCGGAAAACAAGACCTCCCGGATGCCATAACCGCCATCAAACGCGATGCCCTTTACAGTCAACCGTTCACCTATTTTGACTTGCTCGCCGTCCATCAAACTCGTGATGAACGAACGGACGTTGAGACGGTTGATCGGAATTGTTGTCTTTGGCGTCGTGCCCGGTTCGACGCACGCGCATGAATTTGCCGGAATCCGATACGCCGGATTCATCCAAAAGCCGCCGAACTCCTCGTCGATCACGGTGATTTCATTCACATGCTTGACCCAATAAGTTCCGTAATGACCGGGAACGACGAGGCGCAAGGGCAAACCGTTGAGCACCGGCAACTCCTCGCCATTCATCTCATACGCCAGCATGACTTCGCCGTCGAGCGCGTGATCAATGTCGAGGGCCTTGATGAAGTCGGGCGTTTTGGGAACCAGCGGCAAGTCCAGTCCGTTAAAGGTCACCTGCCGCGCTCCGGCTGCGACGCCGGCTTTCTCCAACACGTCTTTAAGCCGGACCCCCTTCCACCTTGCGTTGCCCATGGCGCCATTGCCCATCTGGCCGCCGCCCACGCGCGGTTGAAAAAAGCCACGCCCATTGCCGGAACATTGATTGACCGCCACGATTTCAACCGGCTCAAAGTGCGATTTCAAATCCGCAATGGAGAAAGCTCCGGGCGATTTCACTTTGCCCGCAATGGTGACGCGAAATGTTTCCGCGTCCAGATTGGCCGGCGGTGACAACGTGAGATGATAGCGCACGAAAAACGCATCGTTCGGGGTGAGGATGCTTTCGTTGAAAACGGAAAACGGCGTTTCCAGTTGTGGCGGTCGCGTCGTGATGCGGATCAACGGCCGCTTCTGCGGATACTTGACGAGAGGCCGCGCCCCATTTTCAAACGGCAGTGTGACGGTGTCGTCCGCAGACGACCTGAGCGGCGGGCCGACCAAAACGCCAGCGAGGCCAAACAAACCCGCCTCCCGCAAAAACTGGCGGCGATCAAGATTGCGTTGAACCAGCATATCATCCCGGGTCATCGCGACAATTTTGCTTGTCGGGCCAACGCGGGTCAATATTGGAATCCACGGCCGAGCCAGACAAGCTGAAGCTTGAACTCCCGCAGGCGCGCCTGGGTTGGAGTTCAACCTTCAGGTTGCTCCGGGCTGACACGAGCACCACGCGGCACATTTGGAGTCTCCAATCAGCCATACCGGACCTCAAGCCCAGTAATGATAATTCACGTCCGGAAAAATATTATCCAGCCACTCAAACTTCTGGAGCCAGGTTTCATTCACGCGCGTGGTCGTAAGTTGTTCGTGCAATGCGATGAAGCGGAGCAAATGGTCTTTGACCCGTCTCTTCGCGTAATCCGGGCTGGTGCCGGTGCGGAGAATGAACGGCCAATCGCTGGCCTGCGCGAGTAATAGCTCGCGGGCCGCTTGTTTCAGAGCGCGCTCTTTGAGTCCATCAGCGCGGGGAAAACGCCGCACCAGGTCGGTCATCCGTTCCTGTGCGATGTGGAGATGGGGCTGAATCCATTGGTTGGTTTCGTTCAGCCAGACATTCCAGTAACCTTCCGCGCCCCAGCTCGACGCGCTGGGCGCGGCGACTTGCTGGGTCGGATGCAGGCGCAGATACTCCCGCGGAGTGATCAGTGAAAAGACCTTCTGATCGTAGTAAGCCTTCCGCACGAAGTAATCGAGAAACTCCGGTCCTTCGTACCACCAATGACCGAACAGTTCCGCGTCATACGGCGACAGCACCAGCGGCGGACGATCCATGATGCCGGCTAGTTTCTGGATTTGCCCGACACGTTCGCTAAGGAAATGTCCGGCGTGATCGGCTGCAACCTGCACGGCCATGCCGCGGTTATAGATTAGCTTCTCGCCCGCGCTGCCGGTGATGCGGTGATACTTGATGCCGGTGAATCCGCGTTGATCCGGCGCCGGCAAGTGTGGCCTCACGTAATCAAAATCGAGATCGAAACCGATGTCGCGGTAGAAATCGCGATAGCGGACGTCGCCGGGATAGCCTTCGTGCTTGCTCCAGACCTGCCGGGCGGAATCGAGATCGCGCCCGAATGCCGCGATGCCGTTGGGTGTGTAGATCGGCGCGAACACGCCGTAGCGCGGACGTGGACGTGCGTGCAGGATGCCGTGCGTGTCCGTGACGAACCAGCGGATGTTCGCTTCCTGAAGGATTTTCTCCACACCCTCCGCGTAGGCACATTCCGGCAGCCAGATGCCGGACGGATCGCAGTCGAAACAGCTCCGGTAGTGATCGCGAGCGACGAGGATTTGCGCGCGCAACGACGCGGGCTGGCTGGCCAGCAACGGCAGCAGCGCGTGAGTCGCGGCGCAAGTGATGATCTCCAGTCTGCCCTGTTCCTGAAACTTCCGGAAGGCGCCGACCACATTGCGGCCGTACGCGAAGTAGGTGTTTCGAATGGTCGTGAAGCGATGATGATACATCCAGGCCAGTTCATGATAAGCCCGGTCCCAATGCGTGCGATGAATTTCCTTCTCGGCCAGTTCAATCAAGCCCTCGAGGTGACGCTGATAACGATCCTGAAGCAGTGGGTCGAGCAACATCGAACAAAGCGTGGGCGAAAGCGAGAGCGTCAGGCGCGTTTCCATGCCATCGCGCAACCAGCCCTCCATGACCTGGATGAGTGGCAGGTAGGTTTCGGTGATCGCTTCAAAGAGCCAGTTCTCCTCCAGAAACTTTTCGTGCTCCGGATGCCGGACAAACGGCAGGTGCGCGTGCAACACAAGTGCGAAGTAACCTTGCATGAGGAAACTTTAGAAGACGACCGTCAAGTCGTGCAAGCGTGCCGAAGAAACTTTGCGCGCAACGGAGGGTTGGTGCTCGCCGCGGCAAAGTTCACTCATCAAAATCCTGGGTCAGGCGGGCGGCAATCGCCGGGCTTTTAATCAAGATCACCAAACCGATTACAACGGGAACACCGGACAGCAGACAACGCATCACTTGCCAATCGGCTTTATGGAGAAAATGTTTGAGGACGTAAACCCCCAGATCGAGGAGGCCGAACAGGATGAACCCCGACGCCACCAATCGAATCAAAAGCAGGGCGGCTCTCTTGTAGGGGTTCATACCGTGGGCCCAGTCTCTTGAAACAGTTCCTTCACGGTCGGACGCAGCAGAACTATGATCGTGAAAACGCCGAGTACCGTGCCGAACGGGATGAACATGCAACTGACGCCGGCAACCACCAGGCAATATAGATAATGTTTGCGCCGCGAAAGGTTACGACCTGAACAAATGACCAGTGCGGCCACCGACCAACCGATCAAAACAAACACCCCTCCCAAAATCACGAAGAACCATCCGAGAAATGGCGGAGGCGCGTTGCCATGCGAGCCCCAAAAAGCCGGCGAGACGATCATCAGGATACCGATGGTAATGTGGAGGATAGGAATGCAGGCGAATAAAGCCATCATGCCGCCCACAACATAATGGAAAATCGAAAGCAGCCCGAGTTGTTCGGCATCCTGGTTCATGTCCCTCAAGCGACGTTTGCGGCCAGCGGTGGTCTTAAGGTCGCGTCCTGTGCGTGCGCGCCGACCTCACCGCGGTAATCCGTGCTCCGGCTGAACCGAAGCCCGGCCCGCCGCGTGTCACTGCCGTCGGCGGACGTGGCGGCGGCCGGGAGATCATATTGACCGTCCGGCAGCGCAAACCGATAACTGAAGGTGCCGTCGGGGCGCAACTTGATCGTGCGACCGCCGATGGCGACCGTTGCCCCTGGTTCCGTCGCGCCATAGAGAATCAACTCGGCATTGACATTGAACCAGAATGATTTGGGCCGCTGTTCGCCTCCGAACGGACTGGAGACGCTCGAGACACCGGGCGAGGTGGGAAGCGAAAACTGCGTGACGCCAGCCGAAGAAATCTCAGCCGCAAGCTGGCGGCGGATCAATTCCGTGATTTCCAATGAGCCGATCCAAACACAGCGCACTTTGTCCATGGTGACAATACCGGCGAGCGCGCGTTCCTGTTCGGACGTCCACTGCCCGGCAGGCGGGAGGTTTTCCTTAGGCAAATGCATCAGGCCGCTGGCGCGAAGCTGTTGCAGAATTTCCGTCAGCGGGATGTGTTCGCGAACAACCGCCTTGACGAGTTGCAGGAGTTGGGCAAAGGGCACGTCCACCGGCAGCGTGGCAAATTGCACGGACGTGTCGGCGGACATCGCATCGGGCGGCGTCAGCGTGGCGGCGGAAGTGGAGATGCTCACCCATTTGCCGCCCGACCGGTAGTAACCGAGTTCGCCGACGTACTTCGTGCCCGCGCGGTCAACCGGCACGAACCAATGGCGCGATTCCGGATGCACGTGAATCTGGGAAACTGGCCCACCGCCGGCCGCATTAATGTAAATGCGCAATACCAGGTGGTGATCGCCGGACAGCGCGTTGTATTTTTTTTGCTGTTCGCGCGTCAGGTCCCATTGGGCGTAAAGCCAATGCGGATCGCGCGCGGTCAAAAGCAAGTGCTTCGTGCCATACGCCTCCGGCAGTTCCCCGAAATCTCCGGTGACTTCAAAATGTTCAACTGGTGCCGTCGGCCCCAAGACATACCGTTCGCCAGGACCACTGATTGGGGGTGGAGAAGGCGCGTCCCCTTCCAGCAACAGCGGGGGGATCTGGACGGTCGTCTTGCGGGCAACTCGGGGTTTGACTGTGGCTCGCGGCGCGGCCTTGCGCGTGCGAACGGTTTTCGGGGCTGCGGTCGGGGTACTGACTGCTTTGGCGGGGGGCGGGGTGGTGCGGCGGCGCACAGTTTTGGTGACAGCTCGTACGACATTCTTGCGGGATGATTTGTCAAGTTTCATAAGCTATTTCGACGCGAATTGGCGGGTTCTTCGACCTCAATACACCCGCAGATTACGGCCAAATGATATTGCACGCAACGGGAAATTGACTCCGATCCGGCGCCAGCTCAAGTTGGCCTTAAAGACAGCTTGCAAATCAGCTGGCTACTATGCTAAAGAGTATCTGCGCGCGCTGCCAATTTTTGTTTGAGGTTGAAACATGAACCCCCAGCCTGACAGCAACTCAGAGACGCTCATCTACGTGGTGGATGACGAGCCCATCCTTTTGGAGCTCGCCACGTTCATTTTGGAACCGCTCGGCTACCGTCTGAAAACTTTTCGCGATCCCGACGCGGCGTTTGAAGCATTCCGGTCCGCGGACCACCCGCCCCAATTGCTCATTACCGACTACGCCATGCACCAGATGAACGGCCTGGAGTTGCTCAGGAAATGCAAGACCGCGGACCCGAAGTTGAAAACCCTGCTGGTCAGCGGCACGGTCGGCGAAGATATTTACCGCGATTCGACCATCAAACCGGATAAATTTCTGGCCAAGCCCTATCACGCCAACCAACTCAGTGACCTGGTGGAATTGTTACTCCGCAAATAAACCGCCGGCCGTCTGGTTCTATCTCAAAGTTTTCAAATAGGCAAAAAGGTCAGCCACGTCCTGCGCCTTCAGCGTTTCCAGCAATCCCTCCGGCATCATCGACGTCTTGGTGAATGAAGCCCGCTTCACCCGATCGCGCTGAATATGCACGTCTTCGCTACCGGGCTGTCGCAAAACGATTTCCGCCTCATTCTGCGAAACCAAAAATCCCTCCAGCAGGTCATTACCCTTGGTCTCCACGCGAAACCGGTAGTAGCCCGACTCCACGGCCGCGTTCGGCGTGAGGATGGATCGCAGCAACGCCTCCGTGCCCATGACGCCGGCTCCGTTCAATGTCGGCCCGATATTCGCGCCTTCGCCATGCACGTTGTGGCAGGTCATGCAGACCGTTGTGAAGGTCGCCTTGCCTCTGGCTTCGTCGCCGCCCCCCTCGACGTAGTGGCGATAGATATCAAACTTTGCTTTCTGTGCCCGCGCATCCGATGCGCTCAACAGAGGCGGAAAATCCATGGTCTGTTCCACTTTCACCTGCCCATTCAGTCTGCCCCAAGAATCGCCGGCGAAATAGTGAACCAGTCCGGATGGCGGTGGTTCATCCTGGAAGCTGATCTGCCACGCGTCGCGAATTTCTTCTGCGGCGCGTGCGACATTCCAAATGCGATATTCCGCGAACGTGCCCGCCGTGCCCTTCGCCGGGGTCGTGCGGCCAATGTCGAGGTTGGTGAAAGCGATGTTCAACGACTCGCCCTTGGCGGTGTCCGGTTCGCCGTTGAAATAGATTCGGAACTGTCCGGTATCGTCGCGCGTGACCGCGACATGTGTCCAGACCTCCGCCTCGATCTTCTTGTTGGCAATGATGACATCGCCATATTGCGGCCCGGCGAAAATCCTAAACCATCGACCGGCAAAATTAAAATCCGCGCCGCCGGGAACGCCCAGGATGCCGTCCTCGTTGTCGATGCCCGGATCGAGTTTGACCCACGTCTCGACAGTGAATGGGCCGCTGAGTTGAACTTTTGTGTCCACGTAGTCTTCATTGTGCCCACTCAGACGTAACACCGGTCGAAGTTGATCGCTCAACTGCTGGCGTAGTGCAGCCAGGTCAGGATCGTTTCCCAGAATGGTTCGGAGTTTGTCCAGCGAATACTCGTCGAGTTCCTGCGCGGCAATGTCCCCACTCTTGACGGCGCGCAGCAACGCGCGGCTGTTCGCCTCGGAACTCGTGAGCCGGTCCACGGCCGCCTTGCGCAGACTGACTGGCAGCACTGGCCAGAGTTCCACAAGCAACGGCACCGCGCGGTCGCTGCGGGCCGAGGCAAGCGCAACGATGGCCTCCCGCTGCAACGGCTCCCCGGCTTTGCCCGTCAACGCCAGTCGTTGAAAGAGCTCAACCTGCGTTGATCCCATTTCCCGCAACGCTTTCAATCCAGCCAATTGTCGCTCCGGCATCTGCCCCGCTCGCGTGGTATAGGCGACGACTTCGGGTTCGAGTTCGCGCAGGCGAAAGGCCGACGCCAGTTGAATCATGAGTTGTTGATTGGATTCGGAGGCGTCGCGTTGGACGAGCGATCGCGCAGCGGCGACCAGATGCGTCGCGAGGTTCGAGTTCTCCAGCCGGCCGCGAGCATTCAGCAGTGTCCGCAAGGTTTGCGCTTGTGTGGCGGGAAGTTTAAGCACGTCATCCAGCACTTCGCCAACGCCAGGCTCATCGCTAAACCTTGCCAGTAAAACAAGTTCCTCATCCGTGAGGATGCGTTTGATCTCGGGGACGGTGCGGGCCAGTTGCACTGCGCCCGCCCTTTCGCCGAGCGACAAAGTCGCCAGCAGCCGATTTTCCAACGGAAGTTTTTTCCCCGCTTCCGAATCGAGAAAAGCGGCGAGGGCTTGCGGATTCTTTTCCAACGCGACCCGCACCAGACTGCGCTCGAAGGCGCGGTCCGCTGCCGGGCCAGCCGCGAACGTCGGCTCGCCACCCTGTTGCGGCTTGATAATTGGCCCGTCGATCTGTGGTTTGCCCACTCGCACCAGCAGTTCGAGAACTTTGAGGTTCGGATTAGCAATTCCATCCAACGTGCGAATGATCTCGGCGCGAACTTGGGGATCGGGATCGTCGAGCAACGGTTCGAGTCTCGCCACCATCTTGTCGGCGGAGAATTTCTGGGTGCCGAGAACGCGCACGGCTTCTCGACGAACATCCCGGCTGACGTCTTTCACGAGTTTCTGCAACGTTGCCAGTTGGACTTTGCCCAGACCTTCCAGCGCCCAAAGCGCGCTGAGGCGAGCAGGAGGCGCATTGCCTGCCTCGCGGCGTTCGCTCATTTTCTTTAACGCAGACGCCAGGCTGAACGACTGGCGATCAATGATCTGCCGCACGGCGGCACGCGCCTCCCACGTGGAAGCGGTCGCGAGATGTGGCGGCAATTCCTTTTCTGGGATTCGTGTCAGATCGGGAATCGCGCGTGGCGGCATCGTTGCATGGCGCACGCGCCAGATGCGGCTGCGGAACTTGTCGCGTTCCGGATGCGTGCGCGGAACTTCGTTGTGGGAAATGATTTTGTTGTACCAGTCCAGAATGTAAAGACAGCCGTCCGGTCCAAACTGAATCGCAATTGGGCGAAACCACGGGTCGGCGCAGTTGATGAAATCAGGCAGTTTTTCCAGCCGATAGCCCGTGCCATCGGGATGGATCTTGATGGCCTGAATCTTTCCGGTGATCGGATTGGCGACATACATCACCTCGCGATATGGCGGCGGAAAACCGTTCTCATCCTCCGCCAGCGCCAGACCGGACAACCCCGTGCCGCCCATTTCAAAATTGGCCAACGGCGGTTGCCAAGGTGAGTGCGGTTTCATTTTATGCATGCCAATGCCCGGATACGTGCCACCGATAAAGAACGGCACGACTGGATAGCCGAGATCGTTTGCCTCCTGAATGAACATCTCGCCGCGCCGATTAATCACGAAGCCCCAGATGTTGTTCAACCCGCTTTCGACGATTTCAAACCGCGAGCCGTCCGGTTTGAAGCGGGCCATCTTGCATTGGTCGAATTGGACGGTTGTTCCTTCCTTCGTCTTTACCGACGAAGAGTTGAACGCGCCTTGCGCAAGATAAATCCAGTTGCCCGGCCCGCGCACGAACCCGTGGGGCATCAGGTGGGAATCCTGAATGCCGAAACCGGTGAGCAATAGCTCCTTCTTGTCCGCCTTGCCGTCGCCATCGGTGTCGCGCAGGAAAAAGATGTCCGGTCCCTGACCGACGATCGCGCCGTCCTTGAACGGCAAAATGCCCATCGGCATTGCCAAACCGTCAGCGAACGTGCGCGGCGGCTGGCGACCCGGTCGCGTCGGCGTGTCGAAAATCAGCACACGGTCTTTGCCGCCGCGTTTGTAGAGTTCCGCGGCACGTTCCGGATTCTCGTTGCCATCAAGCGGATATTCGGTAGCCGTGTTCGCCCACAAACGGCCGGCCTCATCGAAGTTGAAGGCGACCACTTTGTTGATGTCTGGATCGGCGGCGACCAATTCGATCACGAAGCCGGGCGGGAGCGTGAAGGTGGGCTGCTGTTCCTCCGCAGTCAGTGGCGACTCTTTGGGCGGCTTGCCCGTCGTCGGCGCGGCTTGGAACTCACCAGGCTGGCCAAAGGCGGCTGCGACGCTGACAAACAATAGACCCGGGAGGCAAAGAAAATGTGGTTTCATTTGGCGCATGAACGATGCGACAAGGGTCACCAGTGTCAAGCGCCGCACTCGAGAGCTGGTCCAATAGTAGCTCCGAAATTCAATCCCGGCTCTTTTGAGTCAACTCGCACGGGAGTTTGATCACATCCTCCTTGTCCATGAACCACAGGTGCGTCCACTCGAAGTCGTTGTCGTCGTCGGTGCACGCTCCGTTCTTGAGGAAAGTAAATTCATGCGGCAACCCCTCGATGCCGCCGATCAACCTGCCGGCCCAGCCATCGTGGATGCGATCTGGCAACACCTCGCGGGGCAATTTCCCTGGCGCTAAGTGCGGCCACCGTGGCTTGAACAAACCCTATCCAAACAGTCGCCGCGGCAAACAGGCCGGCATGAATCGTAGGGGTAAAAGATTTTTGTGTCTCATCTGAATTATTGAGTGATTCGCACGGAAGAATTTCTGCGACCCGGTTGGCGTGAACGAATAAATCAAAGCTGCGCAGGCCGCACATCACAATCACCCCGTATCTATCTTTCGTCTTTTGCAAACTCAACTCAACCCTCTTCGTTAAACAACATTTCGCCGGAGTGCGAGCCGGCAAAACTGCCGATAGTGATTGTTGGAAGCTGTGGGTTCATGTCGTACTTGGCTTATGCAAATAAGTTCCCCAACGCGAGATTACAGGGTTTTGAGCCGCCGACCAGTTCGTCGCCGCGAACTGGGACGAGAGCAGCGGCGTGTTCAACCCGGCGCTGAAGGAGGACTCGAATCCGGATCAGCGCGCACAACTTCCCAGCGGATGATCGGCTGCACGGCTGTGGGCCGGAACGAAACGAGTCCGGGCAACGGACCATCGGATCGGCGCGACGGACTTGCGCGGATGCGGACTGGTCGCCGCCCGGGTTTGTCCACGAAATGCTTTTGGCTTCGCATGGTACGCGGACTGGCCTGGACATGGCCACGGCTCATCCGTGGTCGGGAACGGATTCGGACTGGTTTGCGGAGAGGTCGCGGAGGTGGATTGTGCACGGCTACAGTCAAATTGTCGGCGTCGTCGTGGATTGGCCAAGGGCACAGACGTGTTTGATTTCGGCGAGGATATCTTCCGAATTTCCGTTTCTTTCAGCAATTCCGTGGGGATTGGATTTTGCTTTTGAGTTGTGCGTCTTACAAATTCTCAAGACTGACCGTGGCGCTGCTCTCAGTCGCGCCATCAAACACCACCCACCGCTCGCACGAGAGGTTCTTCACCGTTTCCAGTGGATTGCTTTTTGTCACGATGAAGCGGGGCTTAAAACCAGTCTCGAGCGATCCGTAAGGTTGTTTGTTGGTTAACACTTTATTGTTTCCATGCGTCACCTGGCAGAGGATTTCAAGGGTGGGCATCCCCGCGTTCTCGAGCAGTTCCATCTCGTACAGCAACCCCGTCCCGTGAGCGACGCCACACGATCCGGAATCGCTGCCGACGAGCACGTTGACGCCCAGCCCAATTGCTTTTTGAAGACTGCGCGCGTGGTTTTCGAGAATCTGCTTCAAGTGGTTCAGCGTTTCACCGGTCCAGCCCATGATGTCGGCATGATCCAGTTGTTCCTGAACGGGCGCAAAGGTGAGCACCCACGAAATATCTTGGTCGCGCATTCTTCTCAATTGATCCTCCGTAATAAAGAAACCATGTTCCACCGTGTCCACTCCGCCATCAATTGCATACCCCACGCCAACCTCACCGGAAGCATGGGCCATGAGATGCCTGTGCTGCGCGTGCGCCGCCTGCTGAAACTGTTGAATTTCTTCAACGCTGAACTGAGGCTTGGCGGCGACCTGGCCTTTGACGAAATTAATGATTCCGGTGGGAACGATTTTAATATGATCCGCGCCTTCGGCAATCCGCGCTTGGACGCAGCTTTCAATATTGGCATGGTCTTCCAATGGTTTTCCAAAAAAATTACCGTAGCGTCCCTGCCGGTAGATGCCGGCGCCTGGACTGAAGACGTTGGCGGTGAACGGTGGGCAGTCTTTGGCGGCGGTGACCTTGCTCAAGCGCAGGCCAACCTGATCCTTGTCCCCACCGTCGCGCATGGCGATTATCCCGAGGCGCGCCAGGGTGCGGAGACGGGTTTCGGCCTTCTGATAAAGCGTTTGAGGATCTTGCTTCTGGTAGTCGGTCCGCTTTTCGGCCGCCAACTCCGCGCCTTCGAGAAAGATATGCGAGTGACCCTCGATCAATCCGGGCATGACCGTATATTCGGGAAGGATCAAATCGGGAGTCTTTTGCCCATTTAGAATTGCCGCCTCCGGCGCTTCGGTGCCCACATGCAAAATGCGGTTCTGGTTATAGACTAAATGCGCTTTTTTAAGAACCCGCCGGTTTTTCGCATCCAGCAATTGACCCACTACAATCCAACGCATCGGATTTGCAGGGGTGACTCTTAAATGAGCTGGCATGTCTGGATTCATCGCTCTGGGTTCTGTACTATAATGACGAATGTTCCCGCATTTTCGACAAAGATTTGTGGACATTTCTCTCTTCCTCTCCCCGCGACGAAGGAGCGGGGAGAGGACCGAGGAGAGGGGCAATCCAATACAAACGCGCCTCCTCTCCCCGGCCCTCTTCTCCATCGGAAGGAGGAGAGGTAGTGGTTGCGGCTTTGGCTTCCGTGAAGGAATCAGTTTTCATCATCCCAAAGTTCCATCAACGCATCCAGTTGCCGGTAGCCCGCATCTTCCTGGGTCTCGCCTGATCGAACTCTGCCCGCTTCAAGAATGTGGATTAAATCTTGAACGAGCTTTTCGTCCTTGGACATCGGGACGGTATTTTTCTCAGGATTTGAGAGCGCAAAGTCCAGGCCCGCTTCCATCGCCAGACAGAGGAAGGCTCTATCCAGCGGAACTTGCATCGGTTTGGGGGTGCCGATGGCGAAGTTTGAAAGTCCGACCGAGATATGAATGCCCGCCAGGTTTTTTTCGGAACGAATCGCCTGGATTGAATCGAGGCAGCGGTTGATCAGCCCGCTGGTGTCGGAAGCAATGGGCGCCAACCCCGGATCGATGATGATGCGGTCATTGGCGATGCCAGCCTGCTCGTGAAGCATGGAGACAAAAAAATTCGTCGTGGTCAAAATATCCCCGACGGTTTTGGCCGAACCATGAGAGCCGTCCGGCATCAAACACTCGGAAACCATAACGATCACGTTCATGTCGTGCGTGCGTGCCACCTGGATCATTTCCGCGATGTTATCTCGCGAGACGGAAATTGAATTAAGGATCGGACGACCATTGGATTTCGCCGGATTGAAGTGCTTGAGACATTCGCGATGAAAGGCGACGTTCGGATTGTCAAAACTGAGGGGCACGTCGGTCACTTCCTGAATGGCGGGAATGACCAGTGGCAGAAAGTCGAGCATCTCCTGGAGCGTCACGGGAAGTTTTTGAGTGCCGTCAATGTTGAGGGTCAGGTGGGAAGCGCCGAGATTTGTCTGGATTTTGGCCAGCTCCTGGTAACCGGCAACATTGCGCGCCTGCCATGCTTTCCGGGCGCGAGCGTAGGAATTGTTCATCAGTTCGCCGATGACGTGAAGTTTCGTTGGATTCATGAGGGTTCCGCCGCGGCCTTTTTTGAAGTGTGATCCTTACCCAGCCAGAAATTTGCCCAACTGGAGGTTCCGCGCAGCCCCTGGTTCTGGATGACGGGGACGTGATCGAGAAGTTGTTCGGATTTTCCTTCGTATTTCAGGCGATCATAAGCCCGCGCCCAAATGCACTCATAGTCAAAGACCTCGCATTTGCCATCCCGTGTACCGCCGCAGGGCCCATTTCGCTGATTCTTGGCGCATTGCGACTCGGGACATAAGAAAGCGGTCTCCTCCAGTGAGCAATCGCCACAATCCTGACAGGAATACAGCACCGCTTTTGAGAGCTGCTCAATGAAGCGCATCCCCGGCGGGCCTTGACTGGGATTCTTTGCTTTTTGGCAGATCTTTTCGGCCAGTGGCGCCAATCCTTTTCCTTTTTCGAACATCAGCGAATGAAATCGCTTCGCAAGGTGGTAGCCCAAGGTGACATTTTTGTTGGAATGCCTTTCGCGCAAGGATTTCTTCCATGCCTGATTCACTTTGCCAGGACGGCACAGGCCGGTAGCTTTGTCTGGTTCAAAAAGGAAGAATTCGCCCGGGCGGGAAAAGGAGATTTCCCTGGCAAAAAGTTTCCAATCATCCGGGGCGAAGGATTTTTCCAAATCGAGAATTTCTTCAATCTCCGCGTAGCTGTGAACCCCGCCCAGGTAGCCCGCCTTGTAACCGACTCCCCGATAGATAGCGAGTTGCTTCGCGGCAAATTCGTGAAAAAACTTTTTGCCTTTATCGGGGGAAGCTCCCTGTTTTTGACATATTTCGTTGAGCTCGTTCGTGAGGATAACGCCCGGAATTTTCATTTGATTGAACAGGCGCGCCACGAAAGGACTTAACACATAGACGTTGCCAACCACCGGGATGTGATCCAGTTGCCGCAAGCGGAGGTATTCGAGCAGTTCGTGACCCTTGCGGGAATCGAACCCAATCTGATTGATGATAAATTTCGCCCCGCTTAAAATCTTTTTCTCCAACTTGTAATACTGGGGCAGCAGGGTGTTCTCATGAAATTTGAAATTACTCGTCACCGCGCCGGCAAAAAAATGCGTCGCGTCGAGCTTCGTTGGAATTCTGGCGCTGCCCGAGGTGACCTCCAGCCCCTCATTCATCTTCTCAATCAGGGTCAACAACGCCACGGAATCGATGTCGAAAACCGGCTTGGCGCGACCTTCAAAACTCTCGATCGGGTAGTCTCCGGTTAACGCCAAGATATTGTGAAACCCTTGACTGGCCAGCAGCCAGAGCTGGCTTTCCAGCGCGTAACGGTTGAAATCTTTGCACGTCAGATGGATGATGACTTCCTTTCCGGCATACAGAATCGGCGTGCCCAAGGCGATGGGGGCGAGTTGCGGATTTCCTCCGGCATTGTCCGTGATGGACACCCAATCCACTCGCGGGCTGTGCGTCAGGTCGGCTGAAAAATTCCGGGTTTTCAACGTTTGCTGTTGCGTCATGGTGCCCCGCGTGGAAACCAACTCGACCCCGAGCGGAAAACGATCCGTTTCCGAGAGGATTGCTTTCAGCCGCAGGTTGGATTGCAAATCAATCATGATTTCAGGCGACTATCCCAGGCGTCCAAGTTTTCTGCAACGTGGCACACGACGGGTCCGGGTGAGATCGTGCCAGCCCAGCTTAATGAATCGGGCCTTGGCGGTGTGCTCCGCCCTGCGGGCGTTGCACGTGAACTCTTCCTCAGCCACCCGGTGGGTCAGCAGCGCCAGCCGGCGTATCCGGGAGTCGGTCGGTTGCTGTTTTGGTTTAGTCATAAATGAGGGCGAGGTCTGCTCGTTTGATTTTGCAACTATCACCGATGGCTGAGAATAAAGCACAACTTCAGGAGCGGCATCAAGTTAATCGCCGTCAGTCTGGTTTGTAGCCCTAGGCCCCGTAGCGACCATCCACCCACTCCAACCGGATAGCCGACCGTACTTGTCGATTCGCAATTCATGGACGCTCTCGGTTACCCGCTTGAGCACTTTGCAAAGGAGCACAGCGCCCGCAAGTTCGCCGGCGGGGTGTCGCGCGGAAGCTCGCAGCCAGCGCCGACGATGAAACGGCGTGGAGGCTGCCCTCAACCCCGCCAGCCGTGCGCCCGCCGCGATGAGTCGTTTGCAAGTTTGTCGATTGTCGAATTGTTGCGATGGAAAACCTTAGCGAAGTGACGGCGTTCTGGCTACACCAGGTCTTCTCAAAAACTGGCACTTTGGTCTCAGCAGGCACAACGGCCGGATGCACTGGATGCGCTCATTCCTCGCAGATTTGCTTCGTACGATCGGTCGGCTTGGGCTCACAGGAAAGGTCATAAGCCCAAGCCGTTGAGCGCAGGAAGCGAACTCGAAACCAAACCATCGAGTGGTCAACAATGAAATAGAAGCCCGGCAAGTATTAGCCGAACGTTCGATCAGCGAGAGGAAATCCTCTTTGATGGCACCCAGACAGTGGCTTGTGACGAGTTCCGGGGACAAGCGCAAATTCTTTGGTAATGCTGGAAGTCTCTGTGGAGTTTGGAGGTTGAGATTTGGAGCTTTTACCTCGACGGGGCGTGGTTAAACTTGGGCCATGAAAATTGAAGCGTTGCACATCGCCATGAAAGTCCGGCATCCCCAGTACGGCGTCGGCCAGGTCAAAACCATTTCCGAACACGCGGCCGAGATTCGCTTCGACGATGGGCAACGCACCGTCTCGCCCGAATCGGCCGGGCTCGAACTGGCAGAAGCGCAAGCGGCCGTGCGCGGTTTGGATGTCCCCCTTGCCCAGTTCATCCGGCAAACCGTGAGTGTGGCCGTCAAGGAACTCGGCTTGGAAAAACCCGATTCATTCGTCGAGCAACTCGCCCGTCGCTGGCATAACGGACGCATGGTCTTGCACTCCGCCGATCCGGCACTGCAACCCAAGGAAGTCCCGCTCGAAACCTTTTTCCATAAAGTAGTGATGGTGCGCAACCAACTTCGCGTGTTGGAACAGAAGATCAATGCTCATGAGAAACTCACCGACGCCGAAAAGGTGGAGATGCAGCAATACATCACGCGTTGTTACGGTTCGATGACCACGTTCAACATTCTGTTCAAGGAAAAGGAAGCGCGCCGTTTCTGAGTCCGTGACCTCAAAGCCGGATTGAATTACGCTACAGGTTAGAGGGGCAGGCCCTGGCGAAGGAAGCCCGTAGGGCGACCGGAGCCAGGGCCTGCCCCTGGCGGTCCAAAACCGAAACGGAAACATG